>NZ_JASCPT010000200.1:0-6235 GCF_029959775.1 Pseudomonas sp. PS01270
GGGCAAGCCCGCTCCCACAGGGTTTATGGGTGTTCACACAATATGTGTTTCACCATCGATCAATGTGGGAGCGGGCTTGCCCGCGATGACTATCTGAATACGCCGCAAATCTACCGCTCAAACAACTCCATCTGCTCAAACCCGCCGCGCAGATCCTCCAGCCTCACTCCTACCCCCAACAACCGCACCGGCTTGCCGCCGCGATTGAACGCCTGCGTCAGCATCAACTGGTAACTGCCAAGGTCCCGCCCTGCCCCGGCCTGCTCCAGCGTGGTCTGGGTGAAATCATGGAATTTGACTTTGACGAACGGCTTGCCCGGTCGATAACTGCTGTCGATTCGGGCCATGCGGTTTTTCAAGGTATCGAGCAACTCGGGCAATTTGTCCAGGCAGCTGCGCAAGTCCGGCAGATCAACGTCGTAGGTGTTTTCCACACTGATCGACTGGCGGCGGCTGTCGTTGTGCACCAGCCGGTCATCGATTCCACGGGCGAGATTCCACAAGCGCTCGCCGAAACTGCCGAATTCGCGCACCAGCGCCAGCCTGCCCCACTCGCGCAGATGCTGGCAGTCAACGATGCCAAGCTTGCCGAGCTTGTCGGCGGTGACCTTGCCGACGCCGTGCAGCTTGCTCACGGGCAGACCACTGACGAACTCCTCGACCTGATCCGGGGTGATCACGAACAAACCGTTGGGTTTTTTCCAGTCGCTGGCGATCTTCGCCAGAAACTTGTTTGGCGCAACGCCTGCGGAAACGGTGATGTGCAATTGGTTGGAGACCCGGCGGCGAATGTCCTGGGCGATGCGCGTGGCGCTGCCGCCGAAATGCGCGCTGTCCGACACATCGAGGTAGGCCTCGTCCAGCGACAGGGGCTCGATCAGGTCGGTGTAATCGGCGAAGATCGTATGAATTTCTTTCGAAGCTTCGCGATAAGCCTCCATGCGCGGCTTGACGATGGTCAGGTCCGGGCACAATTTCAACGCGTGACCGGAAGCCATGGCCGAGCGCACACCATAGGCGCGCGCTTCATAGTTGCAGGTGGCGATCACCCCGCGCCGATCCGCCGAACCACCCACCGCCAACGGCTTGCCGGCCAGACGCGGATCATCGCGCATCTCAATGGCGGCGTAGAAACAGTCACAGTCGATGTGGATGATTTTTCGCTGGGTCATGTCGGAAAAAGACAACGTGGCAAGCCGGAGCGGCAGTATCTCATTGGCACCTGTATATAGCACCAGTGGTTGAATGTTCTTTTCCGACCGTAGGAGATTTCCGCTGAATTTATTTTTTCAATCACAGATCAAGGTGCAATAGAGCTGAAAGCCTTGCACCACCTGCCCTGCGCGCCGGTCGCCCGCCCGGAAAAGACGCTAAGCGCTTGAACCTCAACAGATTTATCCAGATCGACGGTTGACACACTCGCGAACCTCTGTAGAATGCCGCCACACAGACGCGGGATGGAGCAGTCTGGTAGCTCGTCGGGCTCATAACCCGAAGGTCGTCGGTTCAAATCCGGCTCCCGCAACCAAACATCAGAAAAGGCTACTCGAAAGAGTGGCCTTTTTTGTGCGCGTCTGTTTTGCAAACGGGCGCCCTGCTCAATCGCTAGCGAAACGGCAATTCGTTGCATTTCCGAAACTTACGCATCACCTGCGACCGTTTGCCGCGATTTCGCAGTTATTTGGCCCATTCCGGGATTAGCGGTTGACACCTCGTCGTTCGCCTGTAGAATGCCGCCACACAGACGCGGGATGGAGCAGTCTGGTAGCTCGTCGGGCTCATAACCCGAAGGTCGTCGGTTCAAATCCGGCTCCCGCAACCAAACATCAAAAAAGGCTACTCGAAAGAGTGGCCTTTTTTGTATCTGTTGAAAAAGTCCTTTCGCAACAATGATCTGTCACTGTGCAGTGAACCGCTGGGGATCATCAGAACCACTGACTTGCGACTATGCTTGAGTCGCAGACAGGGCTTCTGCAATCCAGGAACTGCCCTCGCCGATGCCCGACGAGAGGCGTAGTATTTTGTGATTATTTTTTTCTACAGGGATTGGTAACTTGGCTGGATACCTCCATCCTGTCGCGCACAATCCAAGAGGTGATTGATGCGCGCCAACTCGTCTGATCCACAAGACACCGTTACAGCAGAACAACCGATCAAACCCGAGCGTTTGCGCTGGCTGGATCGATTAAGCAAATACCGTCAGCCGATCGGTCTGGCCGTCACGTTGCTGCTGTTTGCCATTGCCCTGATTGCCTGCCGCCATCTGCTCGCCGAGCTCGATCTCGACGCGCTGCATGACTCGATTCTCGACGTGCCGAAACCGGCCCTGCTCGGCGCCATCGGTGCGACCGTGGTCGGTTTCATCATTCTGCTCGGCTATGAATGGTCGGCCAGCCGCTACGCTGGCGTGAAACTGCCGCCGCGCACGCTAGCCCTCGGCGGTTTCACCGCATTTGCGATTGGCAATGCCATTGGTCTGTCGCTGCTGTCCGGCGGCTCGGTTCGTTATCGTTTATATGCGCGACTGGGCGTCGGTGCGTCGGAAGTTGCGCACATGACGCTATTTGCCAGCCTCTCGCTGGGCTGCGCCTTGCCGCCACTGGCAGCGCTGGCCACGCTGAGCAACCTGCCCGCCGCCTCGCAAGCGCTGGGACTGTCCGAAGTCTTGCTCGGCTCCGTCGCCGCTGCCGTACTGATCCTCGGTGCAGTGCTGGCGATCGGCATCTATCGCCGTCGTCTGCCGGAACAACCCTACCCCGACAATCTTCTGGTCCGTGCCGGGCGGCGCACCCTGCGCCTGCCGGGTCGGCGTCTGACCTTTCTGCAACTGGTGATCACCGCCCTCGATGTCGCGGCTGCCGCCACCGTTCTCTACTTGTTGCTGCCGGAAGCGCCGCCGTTTGCGCCGTTCCTGCTGGTGTACCTGCTGGCCCTGGCCGCCGGAGTGCTCAGTCATGTGCCGGGCGGCGTCGGTGTATTCGAGGCGATTCTGCTCGCCGCGTTTGCCGACAAGCTTGGCGCCGCACCGCTGGCCGCTGCCCTGCTGCTGTATCGCCTGATCTACGTGGTGCTGCCGCTGCTGGTCGCTTGCGTATTGCTGCTGATCAACGAAGGCCAGCGCCTGTTTCAATCTCAGACCATGCGCGCGGCGTCCGGTCTGGCCGCGCCGGTTCTGGCGGTGCTGGTGTTTCTGTCTGGCGTGGTGCTGCTGTTTTCCGGCGCCACACCGGAAATCGACACGCGTCTGGAACACATCGGTTTTCTGATCCCGCATCGCCTGGTCGACGCCTCGCACTTCGGCGCCAGCCTGATCGGCGTTTTGTGTCTGTTGCTCGCCCAAGGTCTGCGCCGACGCCTGTCGGCGGCGTGGATGCTGACCGTCATTCTGCTGCTGGTTGGCGCCCTGCTCTCGCTGCTCAAAGGCTTCGACTGGGAAGAAGCCACGCTGATGACGTTGACGGCCGCGCTGCTCGGCGTGTTCCGCCGCTCCTTCTACCGCCCGAGCCGTTTGACCGAACTGCCGTTTTCGCCGCTGTATCTGGTCGCCAGTCTCTGCGTGCTGGGCGCTTCGGCCTGGTTGCTGCTGTTTGCCTATCAGGACGTACCCTACAGCCACCAGCTGTGGTGGCAGTTCACCCTCGACGCTGACGCGCCGCGCGGTCTGCGCTCTCTGCTCGGTGCGGCGGTGTTGCTGGTAATAATCTCGCTGACCTGGCTGCTGCGCACCGCGCGCCCGGTGATTCATTTGCCGACGCCGGACGAACTGGATCGCGCGGCAAAAATCCTCATGGCCTCGTCACAACCCGACGGCGGCCTCGCGCTGACCGGTGACAAGGCGTTGCTGTTTCATCCCAACGATGAGGCGTTCCTGATGTACGCCCGTCGTGGCCGCAGTCTGGTGGCGCTGTACGACCCGATCGGGCCGAGCCAGCAACGTGCGGAAATGATCTGGCAGTTCCGCGATCTCTGCGATATCCATCACACGCGCCCGGTGTTCTACCAGGTGCGCGCGGAGAACCTGCCGTACTACATGGACATCGGCCTGACCGCGATCAAGCTCGGCGAAGAAGCCCGGGTCGATCTGCTGCGCTTCGATCTGGAAGCCAAGGGCAAGGAGATGAAGGACCTGCGCTACACCTGGAACCGTGGCACCCGCGATGGACTGTCGCTGGAAATCCATGAGCCGGGGCAGGCGCCGATGGACGAGCTGAAAGTGATCTCCGATGCCTGGCTGACCGGCAAGAACGTGCGCGAGAAAGGTTTCTCCCTCGGCCGTTTCAGCGACGATTACCTGAAGCATTTCCGCATTGCGGTGATTCGCTTCGAAGGCCGCCCGGTAGCGTTCGCCAATCTGCTCGAGACCTACAGCCACGATCTGGCCAGTCTCGACCTGATGCGCGCGCACCCGGAAGCGCCCAAGCTGACCATGGAATTCATGATGGTCGGCCTGATTCAACACTATAAGAGTCACGGATACGCGCGCTTCAGCCTGGGCATGGTGCCGTTGTCGGGGCTGCAACCCCGGCGCGGCGCACCGCTGACCCAGCGCCTGGGCTCGATGGTTTTCCGCCGTGGTGAGCAGCTGTACAACTTCCAAGGCTTGCGCCGTTTCAAAGACAAGTTCCAGCCTGACTGGGAACCCCGTTATATGGCCGTGCCCGCCGGACTCGATCCGCTCGTGGCACTGGCCGACACTGCTGCCCTGATCGCGGGCGGCTTGACTGGATTGGTGAAACGCTGATGATTCAACGCTCCCTGAAGTACATCCTGGCCGCCCTGCTGGTGCTGGCGGTGATTGCCGGCGGCGGTTACTGGTACCTCAAACGTCCGGCACCGGAACCGACCGTCGAACAACTGAAACCCGCCGATGGCACGGCCATGACCCGCGTGATCCCGGGCAGCAAGCCGAAGGCTCAGGTGCTGGTCGCCGTCACCGAAGAACAGAAGCTCTCCGAGAAACAACTGACCACCCTCAGCCGCAGCGCCTCGGCGCAGATCGTTCAGGTGATTCTGCCCAAGGACTGCCTGCTGCAAAGCCGCGCCCTGCAATCGGGCCTGCGCGAATTGAACGGCCCGGCCACTCTGGTCAGCGGCATCGGCCCAGGCGCTGTGCTGGCATGGCGCTGGCTGGCGGAACAGAAAGACGACAAGGCCCAGGCCATCTCCGTCGACTTGGCTCTGGAAAAAGGTGGCTGCACTCACCTGTTGCCGAAATCCGCCGCCCACGGCCACTGGCTGGTGGCGTGGAACGACAACCCGGACGACGCCAGCGCGGGCTTCGTGCGCGATCAGCCGAACGCCGAGACAAGCATCAGCGACTACGACATCAACCTGCCGCAAGTGCTGAACAACGAACTGCGCAAAATCCTCGTCGGCGGCGACAAGGCCAACGGCGGCCTGGCGATCCCGGTAGTTGAAGTGCCGGCCGGTCAGGCCAACGACACCGTGACCCTGTTCCTCTCCGGCGATGGCGGCTGGCGCGACCTCGACCGCGACGTGGCGGGCGAAATGGCCAAGATCGGCTACCCGGTGGTCGGCATCGATACCCTGCGCTACTACTGGCAGCACAAGAGCCCGGAGCAAAGCGCACTGGACCTCACCGAACTGATGCAGCACTACCGGCAGAAATGGGGCACCAAACGCTTCATCCTCACCGGTTATTCGTTCGGCGCTGACGTCCTGCCGGCGATCTACAACCGCCTGCCAGAGAACGAACAGCAACGCGTCGACGCGATCATCCTGCTCGCCTTCGCCCGCACCGGCAGCTTCGAAATCGAAGTCGAAGGCTGGCTGGGCAACGCCGGCAAAGAAGCCGCGACCGGCCCGGAAATGGCCAAGCTGCCAGCGGCCAAGGTTGTGTGCATCTATGGCGAAGAAGAGACCGATGAAAGTGGCTGCACCGACAAGACTGCTGTCGGCGAAGCGGTGAAACTGCCCGGCGGGCATCACTTTGATGAAAATTATCCAGCGCTGGCCAAGCGCTTGGTGGAGCTGATTCAGAAGCGCCAGAGCAAGGACTCGGTCGCCGAAGAGTGATCTGAAGCGCATCCACAAAAAGCCCCCGCAACTTCGCAGTTGCGGGGGCTTTTTACATCCCAACAGCCACCAAAATCCCTGTGGGAGCGAGCCTGCTCGCGAAAGCGGTGGGTCAGTTTACAGATTCGTCGACTGACACTGCGTCTTCGCGCGCCGGCTCGCTCCCACAGAGAAAAAAGTGCCAAGTGTTTACTTTCGT
>NZ_JASCPT010000201.1:0-6061 GCF_029959775.1 Pseudomonas sp. PS01270
TCGACTTATTTTTGGGGGGGGGGGGCGGCAAGATGCAAGTACCGCTGGGGATCTTCAGCGACAGTCAGGCCCTCATCGTCGGCAAGCCAACTCCCACAGGATTCATGCCTGGCACAAAACCTGTGGGAGCTGGCTTGCCAGCGATGGGGCCGGTGGCCTCGATACAATTTCCAGCTTCTACACTTTACGGATGACGGTTGCGCACTAAACCCGCAAAATGCAACGATTCCGGCAATTATCGACGACGGTTCCACGAGAACCGTCGCCAAAGCCATCGTTCCAATCAGACTGGGCCTGCTGACTCTATGCGAATGCGCCTTATGTTACTGGGCGGCGGAAATGCCCTTGGGCAGGCGCTGATTCGCCTCGGTGCGGAAGAAGACATCGGTTTCCTCGCCCCCCGCCCGCCCGAAAACGGCTGGGATGCCGCGAGCCTCACCCAATTGCTCGACGACACCCGTCCCGATGCGTTGATCAACCTCGCCTACTATTTCGACTGGTTCCAGGCCGAGAGCGTCAGCGAAAGCCGCATGAGCGGCCAGGAACGCGCCATCGAGCGTCTGGCCGAACTGTGCCAGCACCACAACATTGTCCTTGTGCAACCGTCGAGCTATCGCGTGTTCGACGGCTCGCGGGCCACGGCCTACAGCGAAAAAGACGAACCGGTGCCGCTGGGCCTGCGCGGTCAGGCCTTGTGGCGCATCGAGCAAAGCGTGCGCGCGACCTGCCCGCAACATGTGCTGCTGCGTTTCGGCTGGCTGCTCGACGACAGCCCGGACGGCACCCTCGGGCGCTTCCTCGCCCGTGCGGAAAAACCCGAAGAGTTGCTGCTGGCCGATGATCGTCGCGGCAATCCGACTCCGGTCGATGACGCCGCGCGAGTGATCATCTCCGTGCTCAAGCAACTCGACTGCGCCGCGCCGCTGTGGGGCACTTACCATTACGCCGGCCACGAAGCGACCACACCGCTGGCGCTGGGCCAGGCGATTCTCACCGAAGCACGCAGCCTGCATCCGCTGGCGATCGAAGCGCCGACCGCGCAGGCCCACGCCGCGCGCCCGGACGCCGCCGAAGAACCGCAACACGCAGTGCTGGCCTGCAAGAAAATTCTCCACACTTTCGGGATCAAACCGCGCGCCTGGCGTGCCGCGCTCCCGGGTCTACTGGACAGGTTTTACCGACATGGCTGAAGCAACGGTTCTAATCACCGGCGGCGCCGGATTCATCGGCTCGCACCTGACCGACGCCTTGCTCGCCAAGGGCTATGCGGTTCGCGTGCTCGACGACCTGTCGACCGGCAAGCGCAGCAACCTGCCGCTGGACAATCCCAAGGTCGAACTGGTGGTCGGCGATGTCGCCGATGCCGCTTTGGTCGCCCGCGCCATGCAAGGTTGCAACGCTGTCGCGCATCTGGCGGCCGTGGCCTCGGTGCAGGCCTCGGTGGACGATCCGGTGAAAACCCACCAGAGCAATTTCATCGGCACCCTGAATGTCTGCGAAGCCATGCGCCTGGCCGGGGTCAAGCGGGTGGTGTATGCCTCCAGCGCGGCGGTGTACGGCAACAATGGCGAGGGCGAGTCGATTGATGAAGACACGCCAAAAGCGCCGCTGACACCCTATGCCTCGGACAAACTGGCCGGTGAGCAATACTTCGATTTCTACCGTCGCCAGCATGGCCTGGAACCGGCAATTTTTCGCTTCTTCAACATCTTCGGCCCACGCCAGGATCCGTCCTCGCCGTATTCCGGGGTGATCAGCATTTTCAGCGAGCGCGCCTCGAAGGGTTTGCCGATCACCGTGTTTGGCGATGGCGAGCAGACTCGCGATTTCCTCTATGTCGGTGATCTGGTCGATTTGCTGGTGCAGGCGCTGGAAAAGCCTGATGTACAGGAAGGCGCGGTCAATGTTGGCTGGAATCAGGCGATGAGCCTGAAGCAGATGCTCGAAGCGTTGAAATCGGTAATCGGTGAGTTGCCGCCCGTGAGTTACGGGCCTGCGCGTTCGGGTGATATTCGCCATTCGCGAGCGGATAACCGACGCTTACTGCAGCGCTTTGAAATGCCGCCGCAGACGCCGATGAGTGTGGGCCTGGCGCGCTTGCTCGGGCGCTCCTGAGAAGCCCCTCACCCTAGCCCTCTCCCAAGGGGAGAGGGAACTGACTGAGGTGTTTGTGAGAAGTACGCCGACTTGCGATACCCAGTCGAACTCAGGTTTTGAACAACACACAAATCGGCTCCCTCTCCCCCGGGAGAGGGCTGGGGTGAGGGGCCCGGGCCTCCAACGCCCCACATGACTCAGCACCAAATGAAAAAGGCGCCTTTCAACAGGCGCCTTTTTCACGGCCGGAATATCGCTACTCCTGTGGCGAGGGAACGTTGTCCCCCGATCGACTGCGTACGGTCGTCGTCAGTTCTGTGCCTGCCCGCCACCAAGCCTCATTCACCACCACGTGAACGTTCGGTAAAAATCAGCTTAGAACTTATAGCCCAGACCGACCATGTAGATGAACGGATCGACGTCCACATTTACCCGCGCGCGGGTGCCGGGGGCGACAGCATTGTTCTCGACGGTCGCGCGGGTATCGATATCGATGTAGCGCACTTGGGCGTTGAGCATGATGTTGTCGGTGATCATGTAGTCGGCGCCGACCTGCCAGGCCAGACCCCAGGAGTTTTTAGCCTTGAAGTTGCTGAAACCGTTGGCGCTGGCTTCGCTGCCGACGTGTTCGTCGTAGATCCAGGTGTAGTTGATGCCACCGCCGACATACGGCTGGAAAGCCGATTTCGAATCCAGCGGGTAGTAGACCACGCTGAGGGTCGGCGGCAGGTGTTTCAGGGTGCCGAGCTTGCCGTTGGCGGCGGGCAGGGCGGTGCCCTTGAGCTTGACGTCATGCTCGAACGGCGTGGCTGCCAGCAGTTCGATACCGATGTTGTTGGTGAGCATGTAGGCGAAGTTCAGACCCAGTTGGGTGTCGCTGCTCATGGTCGCCTTGCCGCCCAGATTGGTGCCGCTCAGCGGACCCTGATCGACCTTGACGCTGGAGCTGTCGGCCTTCGGGTTGACGGTGATCGCACCGGCGCGCACGAGGATGTCACCGGCTTCGTGGGCGTGGGCGAGCGGGGCTGCGAGCGCGAGGGCAAACAGCGGGGCGCTGAGCAAGGACTTGTTCATGGGGGCTCCGAAAGGACGTAAAAATTCGATGTCCTAGGGTACGAAGCCGTCTGATACGGTGTTTTGACTCAGCTCAATGAAACAGTGAAGGGGCTGGGTTTCTGTGAAACCTTTGAAGGCCTATTCGCGAGCAGGCTCGCTCCCACACTGATCGAGGCGACCACAAAATTCATGGTCACCACCGAAACCTGTGGGAGCGAGCTTGCTCGCGAAGGGGGCATTTCAAAAGCATAAAATTACCGGGACTCACTCCGGCAGCTCATACGCATAAATCTTCTCCGCCTCCATCTGATACCCGGCATCGGCCAGTTCACTGCTCGAGGCTTTCACCTGCAAAGGTCCTTCAACCCAATACGGCTGATACAGCTCATCGAGCTTCACGCCCAGTTCGCTTTTCACATGGACGATCTGGTTCGACGGCGGTGGCGGTACGTGTATGCAGGCGCCGAAATACGGCACCAGCAAAAAGTCGGTGGTGCGCCCCTCTTCACTGACTTCCAGCGGCACGATGTAACCGGGCAGGCGAATGTTCTGCCCGTCGAGGCTCTTCACTACCGGGGCATTGGGCATGTCCTGTTTTGCCGCCGGCGCGGACTCGGCGGAGAGTGCGTCGCCCATCTTCGACAGATCGTGCAGCGGGGTCATGTTGGGGACTTCCGGCGCGGCGTCCGGCGGGATCATTTCCGACCAGGTCAAGTCTTTCGGCGCCGCCGCCCACACGGGCAGGGCGACCAGCATCAGCAGCGCAAGCAGGGCGCGGGGCATGGTGAACATCCTCATAAACGGATCGACAGGCCATCGGCCAGGGATTGGCGATACGCGCGCCAGGCCGGCACGCTGCCCATCAGCAGCGCGGCCGCCAGAATGCCACCGAGCAGCGTCCATTCATACTCGCTCGGCCATGCCAGCGGCAGGTACAAACCGTAATTGGCCTGCACGTACCCTTGCGCAGCGGCGATGCCGATGTACAGCAGCGCCAGCCCGGCGATCACCCCGGTCAGGGCCAGGGCGAAAGCTTCCAGCACCAGCAGGCTTGCGATGTGCCACGGCCGCGCGCCCACTGAACGCAGAATCGCCATCTCGCGGCGACGTTCGTTGAGGCTGGTGAGAATCGCCGTGAGCATGCCGATCAGCCCCGTCAGCACAACGAACAGCGAGACCACGAACAAGGCTTTCTCGGCCGTGCTCATCAGGCTCCACAATTCCTGCAAGGCCACGCCCGGCAGGATCGCCAGCATCGGTTCGCCACGGTACTCGTTGATCTCGCGCTGCAAGGCGAAGGTGGATATCTTGCTGTTGAGGCCGAGCATGAACGCGGTGATCGCTTGCGGGGTCAGGTCCATGTTGCGCGCCTGATCAGCGCTGATCCGCCCGTTGCCGCGCGCCGGCACACCGTTGTGCCAGTCGATGTGAATCGCCTCCATGCCGCCGAGGCTGATGTGCAACGTGCGGTCCACCGGGGTGCCGGTGCGCTGGAGGATGCCGACCACGGTGAAGGGTTTGTCGTCGTGCTTGACCAGGCTGATCGCCGCCACGCCGTGGGCCAGTACCAGTTTGTCGCCGAGCTTGTAGTGCAGCGCTTCGGCGACTTCGGCACCGAGCACCACTTCGAAAGGATCGGTGGCAAACGCGCGACCCTCGGCCAGCGCCAGGTGCTGCTGGCGCCCGTACTGGTAGTGCTCGAAGTAGGCTTCGGTGGTGCCCATCACGCGATAGCCGCGATGGGAGTCGCCGAGGGACATGGGGATTGCCCACTTCACTTTCGGGTTGTTGGCGAAGTGTTCGAAGCTGTCCCAACGGATGTTGTTGGTAGCGTTGCCGATGCGGAACACCGAATACAGCAGCAGGTTCACCGACCCCGAACGAGCGCCGACGATCAGGTCAGTACCGCTGATGGTGCTGGCGAAACTGGCCTTGGCTTCGGTGCGCACACGCTCGACGGCGAGCAGCAGGCACACCGAAAGAGCAATGGCGAAGGCGGTGAGCAATGCGGTGAAACGGCGGTTGGCCAGGCTGGCCATGGCCAGACGAAACAGATACATCTCAGACCTCGGCAGAAGTGGCGGCGCGATTGAGTTCGGCCAAGGACAGATGACGGTCGAACAGCGGCGCCAGGCTCTGGTCGTGGCTGACGAACAACAGACTCGATCCGGCCTCGCGACACTCGGCAAACAGCAGGCGAATGAAGTTCTCGCGGGCGTCGTAATCCAGTGCCGACGTCGGTTCGTCGGCGATCACCAGTTCCGGTTGGCCGATCAACGCGCGGGCGGCAGCGACCCGTTGTTGCTGGCCGATGGACAAGGAGTCGGCGCGACGACCGAGCAGACTTTCGTCCCTCAAACCCAAGTGCGCGAGCAGGGTGGCGGCGGCCTGATCGACGCTGCCGTGGCGCTGTTTCGCCCGTTGCGCACGCAGTTTCGAGAAGTGACACGGCAGCTCAACGTTCTCGCGCACCGAGAGAAACGGCAGCAGGTTGAATTGCTGGAAAATGTAGCCGGTGTGATCGACGCGAAATGTATCGCGCTTGCCGGCAGAGAGCTCGGTCAGCTCCTGGCCGAGCAGGCGAATGCTGCCGCGACCGGGCTTCTGCACCCCGCCAAGCAGGCCGAGCAGGGTGGTCTTGCCGCTGCCGCTGGGGCCTTTGAGAAACAGGGTTTCGCCGGCTTCCAGACGAAACGCCGGGATGTCCAGTAGCGGCGGGTGACCGGGCCAGTTGAAGCCAAGGTCGGAAAGTTCGATGAGTGCTTGGGTCATGGCACCGATTTTCATGAAGTGAACACATAACCCTGTGGGAGCGAGCCTGCTCGCGAAAGCGCTGGGTCAGACACCCACATGTCAGCTGACACGCCGCCTTCGCGAGCAGGCTCGCTCCCACAGGGGATTTCGGTGG
>NZ_JASCPT010000202.1:0-5984 GCF_029959775.1 Pseudomonas sp. PS01270
CGCAAGCCCCAATACATGCTGTGCGGGGAGCATTGCATTCGCGAGCAGGCTCGCTCCCACAGGGCTTGCAATAACTTGGCGGGCGGTTAAGGTTCGTGCAGGTTTATCGCCCCCACGAGTGTTCAATGTTCAACCGCTCCCTCTATACAACCTTCGCCAGTCTGCTGTTGACCGCCGCTGCGCTGCCGGCCCAGGCCAATTGGTACCTGGACGGCGAGTCGTCGCGGCTGTCGTTCGTCAGCACCAAAAATGCCAGCGTATCGGAAGTGCAGCGCTTTCTGGTGCTGCACGGCAAGGTCGACCCCAACGGTCGCGCCGAGGTCGAAGTCGAGCTCGAATCGATCAACAGCGGCATCCCCCTGCGTGATGAGCGCATGCGCAAGGAGCTGTTCCAGATCGAGCAGTTTCCCGCAGCCACCATCACCACCCAAATCGACCTGCGCCCGATCAACGATCTGGCCCCCGGCGCGCAGCTGGAGTTGCGCCTGCCGCTGACCGTCAGCCTGCACGGCAAGCAGCACGAATACCCGGCCGAGTTGCTTGCCACTCGTCTGGATGATCGGCGTTTTCAGGTGGTCACGCTGGAGCCGCTGGTGATCAACGCCGAGGATTTCGATCTGGCGCCGGGCCTGGAAAACCTGCGCAAACTCGCCGATCTGTCGGCCATCAGTCTGTCGGTGCCGGTGGGTGCGGTGCTGATTTTCACGGCGCGCTGACATGCGCGGTGCGGTGTTCCCCTGGCGTGACGGCAACCGTTTCGAACTGTTGATCGACGGCCCGCAGTTCTTTCCGCGCATGCTCGAGCACATCGCTGGAGCTACAGAACAGATCGAACTGGAGCTGTACCTGGTCGAGGCCGGCGCCTGCGCCGAAGCCATCGTCCAGGCGCTGGTCGCGGCGGCCGAGCGCGGCGTGCGCGTGCGTTGCCTGTTCGATGATTACGGCAGCCTCGCGTTCACGCTGCATCTGCGCCAGCGCCTGACGCAGGCCGGGGTCGAGCTGCGTTTCTACAATCGCCTGAGCTGGCGGCGCTGGGTCGGCAACTTCTATCGCGACCACCGTAAATTGCTGCTGGTCGACCAATGCCTGGCCGTGGTCGGCGGCACCGGCGTGACCGATGAATTCTGGACGCCGGGCCATGATGTCAGCGAGTGGCACGAAGTGATGGTCGAGATCAGCGGCCCGTTGGTGATCGATTGGCAATTGCTGTTTGATCGCCAGTGGATCGCCAACCGCTACCGCCGCGCCTGGCGCCCGGCCGCGCATTTTGGTCTGCCGCGTTTGCCGCGCGTACCGGACAAGGGCGAAGGCATGGGCCGTGTGGCGTATGCCGACGCCCGCCAGCACCGCGATATTCTGCAATCGCTGTTTCGCGCGCTGAACAGCGGGCAAAAACGCATCTGGATGGCCACGCCGTACTTTCTGCCGACCTGGAAAATCCGTCGCTCGCTGCGCAAAGCAGCTGCACGCGGGGTCGATGTGCGGCTGTTGCTGACCGGGCCGCGCACCGATCACCCGTCAGTGCGCTACGCCGGACACCGCTACTACCCGCGCCTGCTCAAGGCCGGGGTGCAGATCTTCGAATACCAGCCGTGCTTCCTGCACCTGAAAATGGTTCTGGTGGACGAATGGGTAAGCATCGGTTCGTGCAACTTCGATCACTGGAATCTGCGTTTCAATCTGGAGGCGAACCTGGAGGCGCTGGACCCGGCGTTGACGGCAGCGGTGGAGGCGAGCTTTGTGAAGGACTTCGGCTTGAGTCAGCTGGTGAGTCTGGAGGAATGGCAGCGCCGACCGTTGTGGCGGCGGGTCAAGCAGCGGGTGTGGGGCTGGGTGGATCGGTTGGTGGTGAATATTCTCGACCGTCGCGGATAACCACGATTTTGAATACACCCTGAATCCAATGTGGGAGCGAGCCTGCTAGCGAAAGCGGCGTGTCATTTGATCGTTCCCACGCTCCGCGTGGGAATGCCTCCAGGGACGCTCCGCGTCCAGTGACGCGGAGCGTCACGGGCTGCATTCCCACGCAGAGCGTGGGAACGATCAGTGCAGGGGGGGCAGTGTGCTTGCTGTTACAGCAATTCAAAGCTCTGCTGCGTCACCGCCTGCGAATCCAGGCCGATCTGCACGTTGAACTTGCCAGGCTCGGCCGCGTATTTGAGCTGGGCGTTGTAGAACTTCAGGTCTTCCTCGGTAATGGTGAAGTGCACGACTTTCTGTTCGCCGGCCTTGAGCATGATCTTCTGGAAGTTCTTCAGCTCTTTCACCGGGCGGATCATCGAACCGGTGACGTCCTGGATGTACAACTGCACCACGGTTTCGCCGTCACGCTTGCCGGTGTTCTTGACCATGACGCTGGCGTCGAGCTTGCCGCTGGCGTTCAGGGTGGTCGATGACAGCGCCATATCGCTCAGGGCGAAGGTGGTGTAGCTCAGGCCATAACCGAACGGAAACAGCGGGCCGGTGGTGTCATCGAAATACTGCGAGGTGTAGTTGCCCGGTTTGCCCGGCGTGAACGGCCGGCCGATGCTCAGGTGGTTGTAGTAGGTCGGGATCTGGCCCACGGAACGCGGGAAGGTCACCGGCAGTTTGCCCGACGGGTTGTAGTCGCCGAACAGCACGTCGGCGATGGCGTTGCCGCCCTCGGTGCCGCTGAACCAGGTTTCCAGAATCGCATCGGCCGACTGGTTCTCTTCGAGAATCGTCAGCGGACGGCCGTTCATCAACACCAGTACCAGCGGTTTGCCAGTGGCTTTAAGTGCGCGAATCAATTCGCGCTGGGTTTCCGGGATGTTCAGGTCAGTGCGGCTTGAGGATTCGTGGGACATGCCACGGGACTCGCCGACAGCGGCGACGATCACGTCAGCATCCTTCGCCGCTTTCACCGCTTCGTCGATCAGCACGTTCGCCGGGCGCGGGTCATCGACCACTTCCGGGGCATCGAAGTTGAGGAAGTTCAGGTAGTCGAGGACCTTCTTGTCGCCCGTGATGTTGGCGCCACGGGCGTAGATCAGGTTGGCCTTGTCGCCGATCACCGAACTCATGCCATCGAACAGCGTGACCGATTGTGCCGGGCGCCCGGCGGCGGCCCAGCTGCCCATCATGTCGATCGGCGCTTTCGCCAATGGACCGACCAGCGCGATTTTCGCGTCTTTCTTCAGCGGCAGGGTTTCGTTGTGATTCTTCAGCAGCACCAGACTGCGCCGCGCGACTTCGCGGGCCTCGGCGCGGTGCAGGCGGCTCTCGGCGTAGGTGTCGGCCGGATCATCCTCGGCCTTGCCGATGCGCAGGTACGGGTCCTTGAACAGGCCCATGTCGTACTTGGCCGCGAGCACTTCGCGCACAGCGTTGTCGATGTCTTTCTGTTCGATCTCACCAGACTTGAGCAACCCCGGCAGTTCTTTGCCGTAGAGGGTGTCGTTCATGCTCATGTCGATGCCGGCCTTGATCGCCAGCTTCGCCGCTTCGCGACCGTCGCGCGCGACACCGTGCTTGATCAGTTCGAAAATCGCGCCGTGATCGCTGACTGCCAGGCCTTTGAAGCCCCAGTCCTTGCGCAGCAGGTCGTTCATCAGCCAGGTGTTGGCCGTGGCCGGAATGCCGTTGATCGAGTTCAACGCCACCATCACACCACCGGCGCCGGCATCGATCGCGGCGCGGTAGGGCGGCAGGTAATCCTGGTACATCTTCACCGGGCTCATGTCGACGGTGTTGTAGTCGCGGCCGCCCTCGACCGCGCCGTACAGGGCGAAGTGCTTGACGCTGGCCATGATGCTGTCGGCGGCGCTCGGGGTCTCGCCCTGATAGGCCTTGACCATGACTTTGGCGATGCGCGAGGTCAGGTAGGTGTCTTCGCCGAAACCTTCGGAACTGCGGCCCCAGCGCGGATCGCGGGAGATATCCACCATCGGCGCGAAGGTGATGTCGAGGCTGTCGGCGGCGGCTTCTTTAGCCGCAACGCGACCGGACTGGCCGATGGCGTCCATGTCCCAGCTCGACGCAAGGGCCAGCGGAATCGGGAAAATCGTACGGTGACCGTGGATCACGTCGTACGCGAAAAACATCGGAATCTTCAGGCGACTGCGCATGGCAGCGTCCTGCATCGGACGGTTTTCCGCGCGGGTGATCGAGTTGAACGTGCCACCGATGTTGCCGCCGGCAATTTCCTTGCGAATCAGCTCGCGGGGCATTTCCGGACCGATGCTGATCAGGCGCAACTGGCCGATCTTCTCGTCGAGGGTCATTTGTTTCATCAGGTTGCTGATGAAGGCGTCCTTGTTTTCCAAAGGTACCGGGGTCGTGGCGGCCAGTACCTGATGACTGGCCAGGCTGACGAACAGACCCAGCAAACACAGCTTCTTCATGAATTTTTTCTCTAGAGCCCAAACGGTGATGCAACACCGGCCAGCCAAAATGTAGGGAGCGACTATTGTTGTTCGGATACCGGCGCAAAATCCTGAGCCGGAAAACCGCAGCCGACAGCGGCAACGTGAACGCGAAGGGCACTTTTTAGCCGATTAGCCCGTCGCATGCCAGTGGCGGCGCCGATTATGCCCCAACCGCTGGCCGGGAATGCCCAGCGTTCGGTTTTTAAATCAAATGTGTCATGGAGCATCACTGCAATGAATATCAGCTCAACCTCCCGTTCACGGTTACAGATCGCCACGTTGCTGGTGTTCGCCACGCTGTTGACCGCGTGCGGCATCAACAATATCCCGACCCTCGACGAACAGGCCAAAGCCGCGTGGGGCCAGGTGCAGAACCAGTACCAGCGCCGTGCCGACCTGATCCCCAATCTGGTGGAAACCGTGAAGGGCTACGCGGCCCACGAACAGGAAACCCTGACCGCAGTGATTGAAGCGCGAGCCAAGGCCACCTCGATTCAGGTCGATGCCAGCACCCTCGACAATCCCGAGAAGCTCAAGCAGTTCCAGCAGGCGCAGGATCAACTGACCGGCGCATTGAGCCGTTTGATGGTGGTCTCCGAGCGCTATCCGGATCTGAAGGCCAACCAGAACTTCCTCGCCCTGCAATCGCAACTCGAAGGCACGGAAAACCGCATTGCTGTAGCGCGCCGCGATTTCATCCTGGCGGTGCAGAAATACAACTCCGAGATCCGCACCTTCCCCGGTCGCCTGTGGCACAGCGTGATGTACAGCGATCTGCCAATGCGCGAAACCTTCGAAGCCACCACGCCCGGCGCGGAGAAGGCCCCGGAAGTGAAATTCTGATTCGAGGTTGCCCATGCGTGTGTTGAAACTGGGCCTGGTGCTGATGCTCTGGCTGTTCGCCGTCAGCGCCCGGGCCGAATTGACGTTTCCGCCGCTGAGCGGGCGCGTGGTCGATCAGGCGCAAATGCTCGAGCCATCGATTCGCGCGCAACTGAGCCAGCAATTGCAGGCGCACGAGCAGGCCACCGGCGAGCAATTGGTGGTGGTCACGCTGCCGGATCTGCAGGGCACCACCATCGAGGATTTCGGCGCCCAACTGGGTCGGCACTGGGGCATCGGCCAGAAGGACAAGAACAACGGCGCCTTGCTGATCGTCGCCCGTGACGAGCGCAAACTGCGCATCGAAGTCGGCTATGGCCTGGAGGATCGCCTGACCGATGCGCAGTCGTCGGTGATCATTCATCAGGTCATCACGCCGGCGTTCAAGGCCGGCAACTTAAGCAAAGGCATCAGCGATGGCGTTGCGGCGATGTTGGTGGTGCTCGGTGGCAATCCGCTCGATGAGCCGTCCACCGTGTACGAATCCAGCGGCGACCCGGCGGATGATTTCATCTCGCGGCACCCTGCGCTGTTCATGTTTCTGGTGATGTTGTTCATCGTGACGGTGTTTGTCTGCCAGATGCTCGGTATCCTGCCTGCCGGCCGGGGTGGCTCCGGAGGAGGGGGCGGCTTTGGCGGTGGGGGCGGATTCGGCGGCGGAGGCGGTGGCGGCTTCAGCGGTGGCGGGGGCAGTTTCGGCGGCGGCGGTTCGTG
>NZ_JASCPT010000203.1:0-5791 GCF_029959775.1 Pseudomonas sp. PS01270
GGGAGCGAGCCTGCTCGCTAAGACGGACTGGCATCCAACAAGGATGTCGACTGATCTATCGCTTTCGCGAGCAGGCTCGCTCCCACAGTGGACGGTGTGCAACTCAGGTGTCTGGCCTCACCCTTTGAAATTACCGTGACCCGAGTCCTGACCCGATGAACACAGAATTCCGCAAGAACCTGCCCGGCACGCCGCTGGATTACTTCGACACCCGCGCGGCGGTCGAGGCGATTGCGCCTGGCAGCTACGACACCCTGCCGTACACCTCCCGCGTGCTGGCGGAAAACCTTGTGCGTCGCTGCGACCCGGCCACGCTCACCGATTCCCTCAAGCAACTGATCGAGCGCAAGCGCGATCTCGATTTCCCGTGGTTTCCGGCGCGGGTGGTCTGCCATGACATTCTCGGCCAGACCGCGCTGGTCGACCTCGCCGGTCTGCGTGACGCCATCGCTTTGCAGGGTGGTGACCCGGCGCAGGTCAACCCGGTGGTGCCGACGCAACTGATCGTCGACCACTCGCTGGCCGTCGAGGCGGGCGGTTTCGATGCCCAGGCCTTCGAGAAGAACCGCGCCATCGAAGATCGCCGCAACGAAGACCGCTTCCACTTCATCAACTGGACCAAAAAGGCCTTCAAGAACGTCGATGTGATCCCGCCGGGCAACGGCATCATGCACCAGATCAACCTGGAGAAAATGTCCCCGGTGATTCAGGTGCGCGAAGGCGTGGCGTTCCCCGACACTTGCGTCGGCACCGACAGCCACACGCCGCACGTCGATGCGCTGGGCGTGATTGCCATCGGCGTTGGCGGCCTCGAAGCCGAGAGCGTGATGCTCGGTCGCGCGTCGTGGATGCGCCTGCCGGAAAGCGTTGGCGTCGAACTGACCGGCAAGTTGCAACCGGGCATCACCGCTACCGACATGGTCCTGGCCCTGACCGAATACCTGCGCAAGCAGAAAGTCGTTGGCGCGTGGCTGGAGTTCTTCGGCGAAGGCGCGGCGGCGCTGACCCTCGGCGACCGCGCGACCATCTCCAACATGGCCCCGGAATATGGCGCCACGGCGGCGATGTTCTACATCGACCAGCAGACCATCGATTACCTGAAACTGACCGGTCGTGAAGACCAGCAGGTTCAATTGGTCGAGCAGTACGCCAAACTCACCGGGCTTTGGGCTGACAGCCTCAAAGGTGCGCAATACGAGCGCGGCCTGACTTTTGATCTGTCCTCGGTGGTGCGCAACATGGCCGGCCCGAGCAACCCGCACGCCCGCGTTGCGGTATCGGATCTGGCGGCCAAAGGCATCTCCGGCCAGTGGGATGACGTACCGGGGCAAATGCCCGATGGCGCGGTGATCATCGCCGCCATCACCAGTTGCACCAACACCAGCAACCCGCGCAACGTCATTGCCGCCGGCCTGTTGGCGCGCAATGCCAACAAGCTCGGCCTGACGCGCAAGCCGTGGGTCAAATCTTCGCTGGCGCCGGGCTCGAAAACCGTGGCGCTGTACCTCGATGAAGCGGGGCTGACCACTGAACTTGAACAGCTCGGTTTCGGCGTTGTGGCATTTGCCTGCACCACTTGCAACGGCATGTCCGGCGCCCTCGATCCGCTGATCCAGCAAGAGATCATCGACCGCGATCTGTACGCGACCGCAGTGCTTTCCGGCAACCGCAACTTCGACGGCCGCATTCACCCGTACGCCAAACAGGCATTCCTCGCCTCGCCGCCGCTGGTGGTTGCCTACGCGATCGCCGGGACCATCCGTTTCGATATCGAGAAGGATGTGCTGGGCGTGGTCGATGGCCGGGAAATCCGCCTGAAAGACATCTGGCCGAGCGACGAAGAAATCGATGCGGTGGTGAAGTCGTCGGTCAAGCCCGAGCAGTTCCGACAGGTCTACATCCCGATGTTCGCCGTGCATGAAGACACCGGTCCGAAAGTCGCGCCGCTGTACGACTGGCGTGAAATGAGCACCTACATCCGCCGTCCGCCGTACTGGGAAGGCGCACTGGCCGGCGCCCGTCCGCTGAAGGGCATGCGCCCGCTGGCGGTGCTGCCGGACAACATCACCACTGATCACCTGTCGCCATCGAACGCGATCATGCTCGACAGCGCCGCCGGCGAATACCTGGCAAAAATGGGCCTGCCGGAAGAGGACTTCAACTCATACGCCACCCACCGTGGCGACCACCTGACTGCCCAGCGCGCGACCTTCGCCAACCCGAAGCTGTTCAACGAAATGGTCGTGGAAAACGGCAAGGTCAAGCAGGGTTCGCTGGCGCGTGTCGAGCCGGAAGGCCAGGTCATGCGCATGTGGGAAGCCATCGAAACCTACATGCAGCGTAAGCAGCCACTGATCATCATCGCTGGCGCTGACTACGGTCAGGGTTCGTCCCGCGACTGGGCGGCGAAAGGCGTGCGCCTGGCCGGCGTCGAGGCGATTGCCGCTGAAGGTTTCGAGCGCATTCACCGCACCAACCTGGTGGGCATGGGCGTGTTGCCGCTGGAATTTAAACCCGGCACCAACCGCCACACCCTGGCCATCGACGGCAGCGAAACCTACGATGTGATTGGCGAACGCAAGCCGCGTGCGGATCTGACGCTGGTGATCAATCGCAAGAACGGCGAGCGCGTCGAAGTGCCGGTGACCTGCCGTCTCGATACCGCTGAAGAAGTGTCGATCTACGAGGCCGGCGGCGTGTTGCAGCGCTTCGCACAGGACTTCCTCGAAGGCTCGGCGGTAGCCGTCTAAATCAACTTGTGGGCATGGGATTTTCAAGTCCCATGCCTTCGGTAAGGAGCACCATGGCTCACGCACCACAGATAAGAATTCCTGCGACTTACATGCGCGGCGGAACCAGCAAAGGCGTGTTCTTCAGCCTCACCGACCTGCCCGAAGCGGCGCAGGTACCCGGTCCCGTCCGCGACGCTTTGCTGCTGCGGGTCATCGGCAGCCCCGACCCGTACGACAAGCAGATCGACGGCATGGGCGGCGCGACGTCGAGCACCAGCAAAACCGTGATCCTGTCGAAAAGCACCCGTGCCGATCACGACGTCGATTACCTGTTTGGCCAAGTGTCGATCGACAAGCCGTTCGTCGATTGGAGCGGCAACTGCGGCAATCTCTCGGCGGCGGTCGGTTCGTTCGCCATCAGCAACGGTCTGGTCGACGCCAGCCGCATTCCGCACAACGGCGTGGCGGTGGTGCGTGTGTGGCAGGCCAACATCGGCAAGACCATCATCGCCCACGTGCCGATCACCAACGGCGAAGTGCAGGAAACCGGTGATTTCGAACTCGACGGCGTGACCTTTCCGGCGGCCGAAGTGCAAGTCGAATTCATGGATCCGGCGGCGGAAGAAGAGGGCGGCGGTGGCTCGATGTTCCCTACCGGCAATCTGGTCGATGAGCTGGAAGTACCGGGTGTCGGCACGTTCAAGGCGACCATGATTAACGCCGGGATCCCGACGATTTTCGTCAACGCCGAAGACATCGGTTACACCGGCACCGAACTCCAGGGCGCGATCAACGGCGATCCAAAAGCGCTGCTGATGTTCGAGACGATTCGTGCTTACGGTGCGTTGCGCATGGGCCTGATCGCCAATCTGGAAGAAGCCGCCAAGCGGCAGCACACGCCGAAAGTCGCATTCGTCGCCAAGCCTGCGGATTACGTGGCGTCGAGTGGTAAAGCGATCGCTGCTGGTGATGTGGACCTGCTGGTGCGCGCGTTGTCGATGGGCAAGCTGCATCACGCGATGATGGGCACGGCAGCGGTGGCGATCGGCACGGCGGCAGCGATTTCCGGGACGTTGGTCAATCTTGCTGCTGGTGGGGTTGAGCGCAATGCGGTGCGTTTCGGCCATCCGTCCGGGACGTTGCGCGTGGGCGCTGAGGCGACGCTGGAGAATGGCGAGTGGGTGGTGAAGAAAGCCATCATGAGCCGCAGTGCGCGGGTGCTCATGGAAGGTTACGTCTGCGTGCCCGGTGATTGCTTCTAAGCAACAGCAATATCCTTGTGGAGCGAGCCTGCTCGCGAAAGCGATGCATCAGACATGCAAATGTTGACTGACACTCAGCCTTCGCGAGCAGGCTCGCTCCCACAGTGGATTGCATTTCAATCATAAGAAATCGTTAGCCCTGAACCGAGGTCCCATCAACGAACCACTTCACGAGTGAATCGAACATGAGCGCCAACGTCGACCTGAACAACCGCCCCGATTACGACGCAGTCCTGCAGGACATCGCCGACTACGTCCTCACCTTCAAGCCCGAATCCGCCGAGGCGCTGAACACCGCGCGCAACTGTCTGATGGACACGCTGGGCTGCGGCTTGCTGGCCCTGCGTTTCCCCGAATGCACCAAGCACCTCGGCCCGATCGTCGAAGGCACGGTTGTACCCTTCGGTGCACGAGTGCCAGGTACCCCTTATCGCCTCGATCCGGTCAAAGCCGCTTGGGATATCGGCTGCATTGTCCGCTGGCTCGACTACAACGACACCTGGCTTGCCGCCGAATGGGGCCATCCATCGGACAACCTCGGCGCCATCCTCGCCGTGGCCGATCACCTGTCGCAAAAACGCGTCGCCAATGGTGAGGCACCGCTGACGGTCCGCGATGTGCTGGAAGCAATGATCATGGCCCACGAGATTCAAGGCGTGATCGCTCTGGAAAACTCCTTTAACCGGGTAGGACTGGATCACGTCATTCTGGTGAAAGTCGCCTCGACCGCCGTCAGCGCCAGACTGATGGGTGCCAATCGCGAGCAGCTGTTGTCGGCACTGTCCCACGCCTTCGCCGACGGTCAGGCACTGCGCACTTATCGGCATGCGCCGAACGCCGGCTCGCGCAAATCCTGGGCGGCGGGGGATGCGGCGAGTCGTGGCGTGCGTCTGGCCGACATCGCCATGCGCGGCGAGATGGGCATTCCCGGTGTGTTGAGCGCGAAGCAGTGGGGCTTCTACGACGTATCGTTCAGCCACACCAACAACGATCTGGCGCTCAAGCCCGAGGACAAGCGCGCTTTCAGCTTCTCCCGGCCGTTCGGCAGTTACGTGATGGAAAACGTGCTGTTCAAGATCAGTTTCCCCGCCGAATTCCATGCGCAGACGGCATGCGAGGCGGCGGTGACCTTGCATCCGCAGGTGCGCAATCGGCTGCATGAGATCGACCGCATCGTCATCACCACCCATGAATCGGCGATCCGCATCATTTCCAAGGTCGGCCCGCTGGCCAACGCTGCCGACCGCGATCATTGCCTGCAATACATGACCGCCGTGCCGCTGGCATTCGGCAATCTGGTGGCGGAGCACTACGAAGACGACTTCCACAAGGCGCATCCGATCATCGATGTGCTGCGCGAAAAAATGGTGATTGTCGAAGAGCCGCGCTTCACCCGCGAATACCTTGAGCCCGACAAACGCTCGATTGCCAACGCCGTGCAGGTGTTTTTCAAGGACGGC
Source organism: Pseudomonas sp. PS01270 (assembly GCF_029959775.1). Classification (NCBI taxonomy): domain Bacteria; kingdom Pseudomonadati; phylum Pseudomonadota; class Gammaproteobacteria; order Pseudomonadales; family Pseudomonadaceae; genus Pseudomonas; species Pseudomonas sp. PS01270. The sequence goes on from NZ_JASCPT010000203.1 coordinate 5,455, forward strand.
AGCAGCACCGACAACGTCGTGGTGGAGTACCCGATCGGCCATCGCCGCCGCCGCGCCGAGGGCATTGCGTTGCTGGAGGACAAGTTCAAGGCCAACCTGGCCACGCGGTTTGCCGGGCAGCGTTGCGCTGAGATATTTGCGCTCTGTGAGGATCAGGCGCGGCTGGAAGCCACAGCGGTGAATCGATTCATCGATCTGTTTGTGCTCTGACAGACCGCGTTATCGTTCTTCGCGAGCAGGCTCGCTCCCACAGTCGTTACGATGCAGGTCCACTGTGGGAGCGAGCCTGCTCGCGGAGGCGCCAGCTCAGGCCACGCCGGACGACTTGAACCGCCGC
>NZ_JASCPT010000204.1:0-5630 GCF_029959775.1 Pseudomonas sp. PS01270
GCTCGCGAAGGCGTTGGGTCAGTCAATACGTAAGTGGCTGAACGAACGCTTTCGCGAGCAGGCTCGCTCCCACAATTTGTTTTGTGGTATCCGCTGCTATGGGTACATCCTCAGCTCTGTCAGCCGCGAATAAACGCCAACAAATCCGCATTGATCGTTTCAGCCTGCGTCGTCGGCATGCCATGCGGGAAGCCGGGATACGACTTCAGCGTGCCGTTGGGCAGCAGTTTCGCCGATAACGGTGCGGAGTTGGCGTAGGGCACGATCTGGTCATCCTCGCCGTGCATGACCAGCACCGGCACGGTGACTTTTTTCAGGTCTTCGGTGAAGTCGGTCTGCGAGAACGCGACGATGCCGTCGTAATGCGCCTTGGCGCCGCCGATCATGCCCTGGCGCCACCAGTTGGCGATGATCCCTTCCGCCGGCTCGGCGCCCGGGCGGTTATAGCCGTAGAAAGGTCCGCTCGGCACATCGCGATAGAACTGCGCGCGATTCGCCGCCAACTGCGCTTGAAAGCCATCGAACACCGATTTCGGCAAACCGCCGGGGTTGCTTTCGGTCTGCACCATCAACGGTGGCACGGCGCTGATCAAGACGGCTTTGCTGACCTTGTCCTGACCATGTCGGGCGATGTAATGGATCACTTCGCCGCCGCCGGTGGAATGGCCGACATGCACCACGTTGCTCGTACCCAGATGATTGACCACCGCCAGCACATCGTCGGCGTAATGGTCCATGTCGTGGCCGTCCCAGACCTGGCTGGAGCGTCCGTGCCCGCGTCGATCATGGGCAATCACCCGAAAGCCCTGTGCCAGGAAAAACAGCATCTGTGCATCCCAGTCATCGGAACTGAGCGGCCAGCCGTGGTGGAAGTGGATCACCGGCGCGTCGCGCGGGCCCCAGTCCTTGTAGAAGATATCGACGCCGTCTCGAGTGGTGACAAAGCCCATATTCGTTACTCCTGACCTGTGATGGACAACCGCGATGTACGCGGACCGTTTGCGCAGAGGTACGACGACTCACTGCGAGCCGTTATCAACTGTAGGAGCAACGCCGGGGTCTGCATGACCGCTGGTCACAACGTCTGGCTTCAAGCGCAAATTAGGCTTTGCTGAAAGGGATAAGCGCGGGCGTCCGTAGGTTTTTGCGACCACAGCGACGTCCCTTCGCACCACCGTGAGCCTGAGGAAATCCGCCGATGCTGACCCTTAATATCAATGGCAAGGATCAGGAGCTCGATGTCCCCGCCGACATGCCGCTGCTCTGGGTTCTGCGCGATGTCGCGCACCTGACCGGGACCAAGTTCGGTTGTGGCATGGCCCAGTGCGGCGCCTGCACCGTGCACGTCGACGGCGCGCCATTACGTTCCTGTATCACCCCGGCGACTGCGGTCGCCCACGGGCAGAAAATCCTCACCATCGAGGGCTTGTCCAGCGATGGCTCGCACCCGGTGCAGCAAGCCTGGGCCGAGCTGGACGTGGTGCAGTGCGGTTACTGCCAGTCCGGGCAGATCATGTCCGCCGCCGCGTTGCTGGCGAAAATTCCCAAGCCCACCGACAGCGATATCGATCAGGCGCTCTCCGGCAATATCTGCCGCTGCGGCACCTATCCGCGCATACGCGCTGCGGTCAAACGCGCCGCCGAAATCGGCTGAGTCATTCTCTGGGAGAGGAACGATGAACAGTCCCGTATCGCGTCGCGGGTTTCTCAAGGGCAGCGCACTGTTAAGCGGCGGCTTGATGGTGGCGTTCGTGGTGCCCGGGGCCAATCGCTTTGCCCGCGCGGCAGAAAATCAGAACAAGACCTTCGCGCCCAACGCGTTCCTGCGCATCGCGGCGGACAACAGCGTCACCGTGCTGCTCGGCCATTCGGAAATGGGCCAGGGCATCTGGACCGGCCTGACCATGCTGATCGCCGAAGAACTGGACGCCGACTGGTCGAAAATCCGCGTTGAGCACTCGCCAGCCTCGGCGGCCGATTACGGCTTGCCGGCATTTGGCGGCATGCAGATCACCGGTGGCTCGACCTCGACCTGGATGGAATTCGACCGTTATCGACTCGCCGGAGCGACGGCGCGGCAGATGCTGGTGGAAGCGGCGGCGAAACGTTTCGACGTCGCGCCCTCGGCGATTCGCACGGAGTCCGGCGTGGTCATCGCCGGAGACCAACGCGCGACCTACGGCGAACTGGCCGATGCCGCCGGGCAACTGCCGGTGCCGGATCCGAAAACCATTACCTTCAAGGAAGCCAAGGACTGGAAAGTCATCGGCAAACCGACCAAGCGCCTCGACACCCCGGAAAAGATCACCGGCCGCGCCAGGTTCGGCATGGACGTGCAGTTCGAGGGCCTGATGACCGCGATGGTCGCCCGCGCCCCGGTGTTCGGTGCCACGGTGAAATCCTTCGAAGGCGCCGCAGCGCTGGCGATTCCCGGCGTGCACAAGGTGGTGCAGGTGCCCAGCGGCGTGGCGGTGGTGGCCGAGCATTTCTGGGCGGCGAAGCTGGGCCGTGATGCGCTCAAGGTTGACTGGGATCTTGGGCCGCTGGCCGACATGAGCAGTGAAAAACTGCTGGAGAGTTTCCGCAAACTGGCGGCGACGCCGGGCACTTCCGCTACGCAGGCGGGGGACGCCAAGGCCAATTTCGGCAAATCCGCGAAGAAAATCGAGGTCGAATACAGCGTGCCGTATCTGGCCCACGCGCCGATGGAACCGCTCAATTGCACGGTGAAAATCAGCGCCGGCAAATGCGAGATCTGGACTGGCACGCAATTTCAGACGCTGGACCAAATGGTCGCCAGCAAGATTACCGGGCTCAAGCCCGAACAGGTCGAGATACACACCGAATTCCTCGGCGGTGGTTTCGGTCGCCGCGCCAATCCGACTTCGGATTTCGTCGCCGAAGCCGTGCAAGTGGCGAAAGCGGCGGGCCTGCCGGTGAAAACCGTGTGGGCGCGCGAAGATGACATTCGCGGCGGCTACTACCGCTCGATGTACCTGCACAAGGCGCAGGTCGGACTGGGCGCTGATGGTTTGCCGATGAGCTGGCAGCATATGCTGGTCGGCCAGTCGATCATGGCCGGGACGATGCTTGAGGCGACGATGGTCAAGAACGGCATCGATGCCACCTCGGTCGAGGGCGTGGCCGACAGTCCGTATATCAAGGATCTGCCTCACCATCAGGTCGACCTGCATTCGCCGCAGACCGGCATCAATGTGTTGTGGCTGCGTTCGGTGGGCCATACCCACACGGGTTTCGTCATGGAATCGCTGATCGATGAACTGGCGACGGCGGCGGGCAAGGATCCGGTGGAGTACCGGCGAACGCTGCTCAAGGCGCACCCGCGCCACCTCGGCGTGCTCAATCTGGCGGTGGAGAAGGCCAACTGGGGCGCACCGCTGCCGGACGGGCATGCTCTGGGCGTGGCGGTACACGAGTCGTTCGGCAGCTACGTGGCGCAAGTGGCGGAGGTGTCTCAGGACAATCTGGCGATCCGCGTGCATCGGGTGGTCTGCGCGGTGGACTGCGGCATTGCGGTGAATCCGCAGAGCATCGCCGCGCAGATGGAATCGTGCATCACCTTCGGTCTCGGCATGGCGTTGCACAGCAAACTCACCGTCAAGGACGGCGGCGTCGTGCAGTCCAACTATCACGATTATCAGGTGTTGCGGCTCAACGAAATGCCGGTGGTGGAAGTGCATATCGTCCCCAGCAGCGAAAAACCCGGCGGCATCGGTGAGCCCGGCGTGCCACCGACCGCGCCGGCTGTGGCCAACGCAGTGTTCGCATTGACCGGGCAACGCCTGCGCGAACTGCCACTGCAACTGTCGGGGGTGTGAAATGAAACGACATCTTGTGTTGGGCACCGTCGTTTTGCTTGGTCTCGGTGGCTACGCCTCGGACCTGTTTGCCGAAGATCAGGAAGCTCTGAAAGCCTTCGCCACGGTGCAGAAAGTGTTCCAGAGCCCGCGCTGCCAGAACTGCCACATTCCCGGCGATTCGCCGTTGCAGTTCGACGCCGGCATCCCCCACGCGATGAATGTGGTGCGCGGCATGGACGGCAAGGGCGCCGCCGGTTTGCCTTGCGCGACCTGCCACGCCGAAAGCAACCCGCCGGCCAGTTACGGCCCTCACGCGCCGCCGGGTGCGCCGCACTGGAGCCTGCCGCCGGCGGCGCACAAAATGGCCTGGATCGGCCTGCCCTCGGACAAGCTCTGCGCGATGATCAAGGACCGCGCGAGCAATGGCGACCGGGATTTCGCCGCGCTGTTAAAACACGTCAGCGAAGACAAACTGGTGCTCTGGGGCTGGAATCCCGGGGCAGGGCGCGCACCGGTGCCAGTGCCGCACGATATTTTCGTCGCGCAATTCAAACTCTGGGCCGATGCCGGCGGGCCGTGTCCGGTGGCGCAAATGTGATGCCCCGACGATTAAGCGCTACGCTGAACGCATGACTGTCTACGGAGTGTGCGCATGCTGGTGCCCGGAAAACCTGCCAATGAAGCTGCACGTATCGACGCGCTGCATGGCCTCAACCTCGACTCGGCGCCGGAGGAGCGCTTCGATCGTCTGACGCGGCTGGCCAAGCGCTTGTTCAACGTGCCGATCGCCCTGGTCACGCTGGTCGACACGGATCGCCAGTGGTTCAAGTCCTGTGTGGGTCTGGATGTCAGCGAGACGTCCCGCGATGTCTCGTTCTGCGGTCATGCGATTCTGCAGAACGAGCTGATGCTGGTGCCCGATGCGCTGGAAGATCTGCGCTTCCATGACAATCCGCTGGTTACCGGTGCGCCGAATATTCGCTTTTACGCCGGGTACCCACTGACCGTGCCGGACGGTAACAAAATGGGCACCTTATGCCTGATTGATACCAAACCTCGCCATCTTGATGACGAAGAGCGCGCGCTGCTGCGTGACCTCGCGGAGATGGCCGAGCAAGAGTTGATGGCGGTGCAGATGGCGAGCATGGATGAGTTGACGCTGTTGTCCAATCGCCGTGGTTTCAAGCAACTGGCCCAGCATGCACTGGATGCCTGCGCGCGCCTGAACCGGCCGGCGACGCTGCTGTTTTTCGACCTCAACGACTTCAAGCAGATCAACGATCTGTACGGCCATGCCGAAGGCGACAGTGCACTGAAGACCTTCGCCGATGTGTTGCGCATTGCCTTTCGTGAAAGCGACGTGGTCGGACGCCTGGGCGGCGATGAGTTCGTCGCATTGCTGACCGGCTCCAGCCACGTTGAAACCACGCGGATCATGGCCCGGCTCAAGGAAATCCTCGAAGAGCGCAACGCCACGCTGCACCGTGGTTATGCGATTCGTTTCAGCGTCGGCCAGATCGAATACGACCCCACGCGCCACGAAACCGTCGATCGGCTGCTCGCCGATGCGGATGGCGCGATGTATGCGCACAAGCAAGCTCTGAAAGGCTGCTAGCGCCGGCACCATCGCTGGCGAGCCAGTTCCCACAGACTCCCTTGAATACCGTGGGAGCGGGCTTGCCCGCGATGGCGGTGGGTCAGGCAATTTGATGCTGGCTGGTCGAATGTCTTCGCGAGCAGGCTCGCTCCCACAGGTTTCGATGGCGCGGAGGATTTTTCAGTTCAGCACCATCTCTGTGGGAGCGAGCC
>NZ_JASCPT010000205.1:0-5585 GCF_029959775.1 Pseudomonas sp. PS01270
TTCGCGAGCAGGCTCGCTCCCACAGTTGAAATGCACTCTCCTGTGGGAGCGAGCCTGCTCGCGAAAAAGGCAACTCGGTCAAGCAGCCCAAACGCCGGAACGCGCCACCGACGAATCTTCCATTTACACGCGCGCAAATTCCCCCTTACTATCCGGGCACACCGGTCGCCGGGCCTGCCCAGCCGCCGACGCTTTCCGCCAACGGAAACACGCGTTATGAGTACCTCACCACAACAACCGCAAAGGTTGCACGTCTCTGCTGTACGCGCCCACTGCAACAGGGGCCGCGTATGAACCGCATCGTCAATCTGCCCATGGCCCTGCGCCGCTCCAAGCTGCGTCACTCCGCACGCCCGCCGGATATCGCCGTTCCTGCCTGATCGCGTGAGCTGAAACCGCGACAGTCAATTTCCCGATTTTCCTGATATCCCTGCCGGGACACTTACGCCTTTTTGTCGCGTCGTGTCCGGCCGAATCTGCGCGCCTGTGCGGCGCCATCGTGAGTGATTTGCCATGAAATTCGCAGCCATTGAAGACGCACGCCTGTTCCTCGAACACAACCCCGATATCGACATGATCGAACTGTTCATTCTCGACGCCAACGGCGTGCCGCGCGGCAAGCTGTTGCATCGCGAAGAACTGCTCGCCGTGTATGAAAGCGGCCGACCACTGCCGAGCACCATCCTCGGCCTGACCGTACAAGGCGAGGACGTGGAAAACTCCGGACTGGTCTGGGATGTGGGCGACATCGACTGCCGCGCCTATCCGCTGCAAGGCAGTCTGGTACGCCTGCCGTGGCGACAGATTCCAACCGCTGCGGTGCAGGTCAGCATGCACCCGAGCGAGGGCATGCCGGCGAGCATCGCTGACCCTCGGCACCTGCTGATCAAGGTGATCGACGGGCTCAAGGCCGAGGGCTATCACCCGATCATGGCCTGCGAGCTGGAGTTTTATCTGCTCGATGCCAAACGCGATCACAACGGCCGCCCGCAACCGGCGCGGGACGCTGACGGCGGACGACCGCGGCACACGCAAGTCTACGGTTTGCGCGAGCTGGAGCAGATCGAGCCATTCCTCGCCGACCTCTACAGCGCGTGCAAACTGCACGGCATTCCGGCGCGCACGGCGATTTCCGAATACGCCCCGGGGCAAGTGGAAATCACCCTCGAACACGGCGATGCGCTGGAGGCGATGGATCAGGCGGTGCGCTACAAGCGTCTGGTCAAAGGCGTGGCGCACAAGCACGGCATGCAGGCGACGTTCATGGCCAAGCCGTTCGATGATCTGGCCGGCACCGGCATGCACATGCACGTCAGCCTGGCCGATGCCGAGGGGCGTAATTTGTTCGCTTCTGAAGACCCGGCCGGCACGCCGCTGTTGCGCACGGCGATTGGCGGCATGCTTGCCTCGCTGCTCGATTCGCTGCTGCTGTTCTGCCCCAACGCCAACTCCTACCGGCGTTTCCAGGCCAACAGCTACGCGCCACTGGCGCCGACCTGGGGTGTCGACAACCGCACCGTCAGCCTGCGCGTACCCGGCGGGCCGGCGCCGACACGCCACATCGAACACCGCATCTGCGGCGCCGATGCCAACCCTTATCTGGCAGCGGCAGCGATCCTCGCCGGCATTCATCGCGGCATCCGTGAAGAGCTGGATCCGGGGGCACCGGTCGAGGGCAATGGTTATGCCCAGGCGAAAGAACTGCTGCCGACCGATTGGCTGACGTCGTTGCAGGCGCTGGAAAATTCCGCGTGGGCACGGGAGGCGTTGGGGCAGGAATTCCTTGGGGTGTATCTGGCGGTGAAGCGTGCCGAGTATCGGCAGTTCATGGCTGAAGTGGGTGAGCAGGATTGGCGGTGGTACCTGACCGAGGCCTAACGATCCGACACCGAACCTGTAGGAGCGAGCCTGCTCGCGAAGGCGTCATCACATTCAACATTTTGGGTGACTGACACACCGCTTTCGCGAGCAGGCTCGCTCCCACAGGGAATGCACTTCGAACCTGAATTTTTTGTGGACCCCGACATGACCATTCGCTGCAATTCCTACTACACCGCCACCCTCAACCAGGACACCGACTACCCGACCCTGCAAGGTCGGCACAAGGTCGATGTGGTGATCATCGGCGGCGGTTTCACTGGCGTCGCCACTGCCGTCGAACTGGCGGAAAAAGGCCTGAAAGTCGCCATCGTCGAAAGCCACAAGATCGGCTGGGGCGCCACCGGGCGCAATGGCGGGCAAGTCACCGGCAGCCTCTCCGGCGACGGCGCGATGCGCAAGCAGATGCGCGCGAAACTGGGCGATGACGTGGACGATTTCATCTGGCATCTGCGCTGGCGCGGGCATGAAATCATCCGCGAGCGCGTCGAGAAATATGCGATCCAGTGCGACCTCAAACACGGCCACTTGCACGCGGCGTACAAGCCGAGCCACATGGTCGATCTGCGCAAGGATTACGACGAAGCCGTGCGTCGCGGATTAGGCGATGAGGTGAGCCTGCTCGACCGCAGCCAGGTTCGCGACCTGCTGCAAAGCGAGCTCTACCACGGCGCCATCAAGAACACCCGCAACATGCACCTGCACCCGCTCAACCTGTGCATTGGCGAAGCACGCGCAGCCGAAAGCCTGGGCGCGCTGATCTTCGAAAACAGTGAAGTGCTGGAGATCATTCACGGCGACACACCTGGCGTGCGCACCGCCCACGGCCAGATCGACGCCAGTCAGGTGATGCTCGCCGGTGACGTCTATCACAAGCTCGAACCGGGTCAGCTCAAGGGCAAGATCTTCCCGGCCATGGGCGGCATCGTCACCACCGCGCCGCTGGGTGATCTGGCGCAACAGATCAACCCCGAAGACCTCGCCGTGTACGACTGCCGCTTCGTCCTCGATTACTACCGGCTCACCGCCGACGGCCGTTTGCTGTTCGGCGGCGGCGCCAACTACAGCGGCAAGGATTCGCGCGACATTGCTGCGGAACTGCGCCCGTGCATCGAGCGCACGTTCCCGGCGCTAAAAGGTGTGGCGATCGATTACCAGTGGAGCTGCGCGATGGGCATCGTCATCAATCGCATCCCGCAACTGGGCAAGCTTTCGGACAACGTCTGGTATTGCCAGGGCTATTCGGGACACGGCATCGCCACCACGCACATCATGGGCGAGATCATGAGCCGGGCGATCACCGGGCAAATGGAGCAATTCGATACCTTCGCCGCGTGCCAGCACATTCGCGTGCCAATGGGCGACCTGCTGGGCAACCCGTTGCTGGCGGCGGGGATGTGGTATTACCAGATGCTTGAGCGGTTGCGCTGAATTTACTGGCCCTATCGCTGGCAAGCCAGCTCCCACAGTGTCCGTGGCGTACCCAAATTTCATGTACACCGCAAAAACTGTGGGAGCTGGCTTGCCAGCGATGAGGCCATCAGTCCCACCACGAATTCAATCCGGCAACTGCTCCACCACAATCCCCAGCCGCCGATAATCCTCGACATTCGCCCCCGGATGCCGCTCGGTAATCAACGTATGCAGGCGCGTACACGGCGCCACCACAAACGGCTCCACCGCGCCCAGCTTGTCCGCCGTGGTCACCGCAATCACCCGCGTTGCACTGTCGAGCATCGCCTGTTTGATCGGCACTTCATCGAAATGCAGCGAGGTGATCCCCACTTCGGGATGAATCGCACACACCCCGGTAATCGCCAGATCCGCCTTGATCCCCGCCAGCAGTCGCAGCGCTTCCTGACCACTGGCCGACATCGAATGCGGATTCAATTCACCACCCGCCAGAATCACTTTCACGCCTTTGTATTCCGACAGGGCAATCGCAGTCAGCGGTGAGGCGGTCACGGCAGTGATGCGGATGTCGGCGGGTAACGCGCGCGCCACCTGCAACGTGGTCGAGCCGGAATCGAACAGCACAATCTGCCCGTCCTCGATGTGCTGCGCCGCCAATTGCGCCAGACGTACTTTGACCTCGTCGGTCTCATCCAGGCGGGTGAAGTAATCTTTGCCCGAGTCTTTCGGTCGCGGCAGCGCCCCGCCATGCACCCGCTGCACCAGTCCGGCGCTGTCCAGCTCGGCGAGGTCGCGGCGGATGGTGTCTTCGGACACTGCGAAATGCTGGCTCAGCTCGGAGGCCATGACCTTGCCGTCACGTTCGAGAAGCAAAAGGATTTTCTGCCGGCGCAGGGACGGCAATTCGGCGATGGAGTGGTCGTGCATGGTTATGCCTGTTTGTGCTTGTAGTTGCAGGTTTCAGCGACACTAGCGAAAGTCTCAGGCAAATACAAACGCAACGGCTATCAATGCTTTCGATCATTGAAATCAACACGGCGAATTTTTTCTTTGCGCTGCGCCTGTTCACAATGGCCCCACTCTCAAAAGCTCAGGATGAACAGCCCATGAATCTCAACTTCGCCTTCGCCTGCATGATTGTCGTGTCGTTCGCGATTGCCTTGGGCCACGCCTGACCTGCACCAACAACGCCGGGGCAAAATGCAGCAGCACCATCCGGCTCAGATGATGCGTCAGGATAAACACCACATTCAGCCCGCCGCCAAACGCGACAATCGCAATCGTCTCGATCGCGCCCGGCATGTACGCCAGCCACAGCGATAGCGGATCACTGCCCAGCCAGCGCGCGGCCAACTCGGCAAACGCCGCTGCAACGACGATCATCAAGCCGACCGAAACCAGAGCGGTGCGCCCATGCCGCGCCAGTTCTGCGATGCCGAGTCCCTGAAAGCGTGAGCCGATGCGCACGCCAAGAATCAGTGCGGCCAGGTTCAAACTCCACTCCGGCATGTGAAAACCGTGCAGCCATCCCGACTTCACAAATACAGCGGTTATGAGAATCGCGGTAAGCATGAATGGCGCCGGGACGCCGACCAGCAACAGCAAGCGGCCGAGCAATACACTCAGCGCGATGACAGCGAGTGCAGTCAGCGCCATGCCTGTGGTCAACGGATCGCTGGCGACTTCAGCCACCGCTGCTTGCCCGGGAATGAGCAAACTCACCAGCACGGTGATCAACAGCAGTCGCATCAGATGCACGATGATGACTTTGCTCGAATCCTTTTCCGACTCGAGCAAATCGAACACTGCGGCCAATGCGCCGGGATACACCGCCAGCAGTGCATCGGTGCGATTCCAGCCGGCACCGCGTGTCAGCCACCATCCGGCGAGTGCGATTTGTACGGTCAGGCAGATCAGCAACACGCCAAGGCTGGGCAACATCGTCGTCGCCGTTTCGCTATTCCATGCTTCGAACATCAGCCCGGTGGCGATGCCCAGCGTGACCTGGATGTAGCCCAAGCCATAAGGAGTTGCCGGAGCAATGCCGGTTTTGCTGGCAAACAATGCGGTCACCACAATCGAGCCCAGCAGCAAGCCGTGAGGCACGCCTTCAAACTGCAACAACGCGCCGAAACCGGCAGCAAGCAACAAGCACACAATGGATTTCATGGTTCGCCTTCCTGGCTATTTTGTGAGACACCACCATTCCCTGGTAGGAGCTGCCGAAGGCTGCGATCTTTTGGGACGCAGAGCGTCCCCGGCTGCATTCCCACCCAGAGCGTGGGAACGATCGG
>NZ_JASCPT010000206.1:0-5567 GCF_029959775.1 Pseudomonas sp. PS01270
CGACAACACCAAATCCCGGGGGGAGCGAGCCTGCGCGCGAAAGCGGAGGGCCAGCTGAAGATGTGGTAACTGGCAGGACGCCTTCGCGAGCAGGCTCGCTCCCACAGGAGTCTGCATTGTCATAGCCGGTTCATACACCCGTGCTTAAGTTTTCCCTTTTGCAGGGAGAACACCATGAGCGATTTCAATCTCGGTCGGCGTCGCGTCATGCAAGCGGTCGGCGCCGGGCTGTTGCTGCCGGGGCTGGCGCCGGCGGTGATTGCCTCGGTCAAGGATCGTCCGCAGCTCACCGACGGCGTGCAGTCCGGCGACCTGCTCGGCGACCGCGCGATGATCTGGAGCCGCAGCGATCGCCCGGCGCGCATGGTGGTGGAGTGGGACACCGGCAGCCTGTTTGGCAACCCGCGCAAATTCGTCTCGCCACTGGCCGATGCGCGCAGCGATTTCACCGCCCGCGTCGAACTCACCGGCCTGCCGGCCAACCAGGCAATCTTCTATCGCGTGCACTTCGAAGATGCGCAGAGCGGCGTCGCCAGCGAACCGTGGTTCGGCCATCTGCGCAGCGTGCCGACGACAAAACGCGACATTCGTTTTGTCTGGAGCGGTGACACCGTCGGCCAGGGCTTCGGGATCAACCCGGACATCGGCGGCATGCGCATCTACGAAGCCATGCGCCTGCGCCTGCCGGACTTCTTTATTCACAGCGGCGACACCATCTACGCCGACGGCCCGGTCCCCGCGCAACTGACCACCGAAAGCGGGCGCATCTGGCGCAATATCACCACTGAAGCCAAGAGCAAAGTCGCGCAGACTCTCGACGATTATCGCGGCAACTATCGCTACAACCTGATGGACGAAAACATCCGCCGCTTCAACGCCGAAGTGCCGCAGATCTGGCAGTGGGACGATCACGAAGTGGTCAACAACTGGTCGCCGGGCAAGCAGCTGGATGAGCGTTATCAGGAGAAAGATATCCACAAGCTGGTCGGCCGCGCGCGGCAGGCGTGGCTGGAATATGCGCCGATGCGTTTGCAGGCGGCGGACGGCGGCGGGCGCATTTATCGCAAGCTCAGTTACGGGCCGATGCTCGACGTATTCGTGCTGGATATGCGCAGCTATCGCGAAGCCAACGATGCCAACCTGGGCGCGGCAAAACCGTTTCTCGGCCGCGAGCAACTGGACTGGCTCAAGCGTGAATTGCAGGCGTCGACGGCGCAGTGGAAAGTTATCGCCGCCGACATGCCCATCGGCCTGGGCGTCCCGGACGGTGAGGTCAGCCCGGGCGTTGCACGCTGGGAAGCCGTGGCCAACGGCGACCCCGGCCCGGCGCAGGGACGTGAACTGGAAATTGCCGAATTGCTCGGATTTTTACGTGCGCAGCAGGTGCGTAATTTCGTGTTTCTGACGGCGGACGTGCACTACTGCGCCGCGCATCACTACCACCCGGACCGTGCCGCGTTTCAGGATTTCGAACCGTTCTGGGAATTTGTCGCCGGGCCGCTGAATGCCGGCAGTTTCGGGCCGAATCCGCTGGACAAGACGTTCGGGCCTGAGGTGGTGTTCGAGAAAGCACCGCCCGCACAGAACACCTCGCCGTTTGCCGGGTTTCAGTTTTTTGGTGAGGTGAATATCGAAGGGCAAAGCGGGGAGATGAGTGTGGTGTTGCGGGATCTGGATGGGGTAGCAGTGTTTGAGCAGAAGTTGCAGCCTGTTTAATCACGCTGGATCGAAAGCCCCTCACCCCAGCCCTCTCCCGGAGGGAGAGGGAGCCGACCGAGGTGTCTTGCGTCATGCATCGACCTGGAAGATCGAGGTGATTGTGGCTTTGGATTCAGTGAAGAATGCTCAGGTCGGCGTCGATCTCAAGCATCCCCCAATCAGTCCTCTGGCCCTCTGGGAGGGAGAGGGCCGACCGAGGTGTCTTGCGCTATGCATCGACCTGGAAGACCGAGGTGATTGTGGCTTTGGATTCAGTGAAGAACGCTCAGGTCGGCGTCGATTTCAAGCATCACCCAATCAGTCACCTCGCCCTCTGGGAGGGAGAGGGCCGACCGAGGTGTCTTGCGTCATGCATCGACCTGGAAGATCGAGGTGATTATGGCTTTGGATTCAGTGAAGAACGCTCAGGTCGGCGTCGATCTCGAGCATCCCCCAATCAGTCCCCTCTCCCTCTGGGAGAGGGCTAGGGTGAGGGCATTTTCCGCTCTGCCGCAATTCTGATGATCTGCTCCAACACATCATCCATCTGCTGAAGCACCTCAAGATTGCTGAATCGCACGACGTCGATGCCTTGTTGAGACAGGAAGTTCGACCGGCGCCGATCGTGAACCACCCCGGCCGTCTCATAGTGCTGGCCACCATCCAGCTCAATCGCCAACCTCAACTCCACACAATAGAAATCCAGCACAAACGGCGGACATGGAAACTGTCGGCGAAATTTCAGGTTGGCTATCTGCCGGGAACGCAGGCGCTGCCAGAGCAGGTGTTCGCAATCTGTCTGGTTGGTGCGCAAGTGGCGGGCGAATTGGGCGAGGGTAGGGCGGCTTGGCATGGCTTCACGGTCCTTGTGAAGTTGAGTGGAGATTTAACAGTAGCCCATTTCCCTCATCGGAACGCCGCCCGCCCAGCTCTCTTCCAGGAGGAGAGGGAGCCGACCGAGGTGATTATGGCTATGGATTCAGTGAAGAACGCTCAGGTCGGCGTCGATCTCGAGCATCCCCCAGTCGGTCCCCTCTCCCATTGGGAGAGGGCTAGGGTGAGGGGCTTTTCGCAGGCGTTAGTAAACATCCCGGCGATAGCGGCCCTGTTCGATCAGGCGTTCGACTTCGGCGCTGCCGAGGATATCGTTGAGGGCCTGGTCGACGCCTGAGGCCATCCCTTGAAGGCTGCCGCAGATATAGATGACAGCACCATCTGCTAACCACTTCTTCAATTCATCCGCCGACTCACGCAAGCGATCCTGCACATAAATCTTCTCGGCCTGATCGCGGGAAAACGCCAGATCCAATCGCGCCAGATCACCATTGACCAGCCACTCTTCCAGCTCGGCGCGGCAGAGGAAGTCGTGTTCGCGGTTACGCTCGCCGAATAGCAGCCACTGCCGTTGCTGGCCATCGGCAATGCGTGCCTTGAGCAGGCTGCGCAGGCCGGCCAGGCCGGTGCCGTTGCCCAGCAGGATCATCGGCACGGGTTCGTTCGGCAGGTGGAAACCACTGTTGCGCCGCACGCGCAGGCTGATGCTGCCGCCCACTGGCGCGTGTTCGGTGAGCCAGCCGGAGCCGATGCCGAGGCTGCCGTCGTTGTGCTGTTCCTGGCGCACGATCAGCTCCAGCAAGCCGTCAGCGGCAATCGAGGCGATCGAGTATTCGCGCATGGCCAGCGGCACCATCGCGTCGACCAGCGACTGCGCATGCAAACCGACCAGATGCGCGCGGTGCTCGGGCAGTTGCCGTGAGGCGAGGGCAATCTCCAGCGGCTCATCGATGCCGTTGACCTTCACCGGGGTCTCGCCCCGAATGCCGAGGCCGTCGAGGAAGTGCTCGATGGCCCACGGGCAATTGCGTGGCAGCACTTCGACCAGGTCACCGGCCAGCCAACTGCGGGTGTCCGGGGCCTTGAGGCCGAGCAGGTAGACCGGCGCGCCGCTGCTGTCGGGGTTCATCAGTTCGCGACGGACCAGCGTCCAGTTGTCGTAGCTCGGTGCTTGCCAGGTTTCGCTCGGCGCCTGTCCGGTGAGCTGGCCGAGTTGCGTTTGCCAGTGACGCAACGCGTAAGGATCGCCGCTGTCGACTTCCACCGGGGCGAACAAGGTCTTGCCGCCGTGCTCGCCGAGCCATTGATGCAGGCGCTTGGCGAAGCCGCAGAAGTGCGCGTATTGCCGATCGCCGAGGCCGAGCACGGCATAGTTGAGGCTGTCGAGTGTCGAGGCCTTGGCCAGCACTTTGCGTTCGAAACCACGCGCGCTGTCCGGCGCTTCGCCGTCGCCGAAGGTGCTGACCACGAACAACGCGTTATTGGAATTGCGCAGGTCCTGTTCGCCGATATTGGCCAGCGGCTGCACGTTGACCGGCAGCCCGGCGGCCTGTAGTTGTCCGGCGGTCTGCCACGCCAGTTGCTCGGCGAATCCGCTCTGGCTGGCGAAACCGATCAGCCAGGCCGAAGCCTCGGCGGACGGTTGCGCGAGGCCTTGGCGGGCATCCTTGATCTGCTTTTTCTTGCGCCGACGGTCCAGATACAGCAGCCAGCCAGTGATGAAAAACAGCGGCATGCACACCGCTGCGATCGTCACGATGATGCGCCCGACAAGGCCGAAATAGCTGCCGACGTGCAGCGCATAAATGCTGGTCAGCAGTTGGGCCTTGAAGCTTTTGTCGGCATAGCGGTCGACGCGTTTGACCACGCCGGTGGCCGGATCGAGGGTGATCTGGTTCAGCGCGCGGTCATGGGGCGAGCTGTCGAGCAGGTAGAACACCGTCGCCGGCTGGCCGGCCACCGCCGGCATGCGAATGTTGTACGCGGCCAGACCCGGGCCGGCAGCGCTGTAGATGCTGCTCCACATCGCCGCGTAGTCGGCGGTCGGTGCCGGGCCTTCTGGCGCCGGGCCGCGACCGCCGCGTACGCGTTCGTTTTGCGGCGCGTCGGAAAGCAGTCGGGTCAGGCCTTTGTTGTACCACTCGTACGACCATGACAAGCCGGTCAACGCCAGCAGCAGATAGACCAAAAGGCACCAGGTGCCGGCCACCGAGTGCAGATCCCAATTGAACGCGCGGCCCTTCTTTTTCCAGTCCAGGGTCAACCACACGCGCCAGCTGTTCCACTGACGCGGCCATCGCAAATACAGGCCAGAGAGACAGAAGAACAACAGCATCAAGGTGCAGGCGCCGGTGATGTTGCGCCCGGTGTCGCCCATGGCGAGGAAGCGGTGCAGTTGCAGCATCAGGCCGAAGAAGTCCTGGCCGGTGGCATCGCCCTTGAATTCGGCAGTGTATGGATCGAAGTAGCGCATCTCGCCACGCCGTTCGCCCTTGGGCGGAGTGAAGAATACCCGTGCGGCGTGACCGCTGTCGGTCTCGACCCAGAGCATCGCGACTTTCTTGCCGGACGCAGCTTCAATGCGTTCCACCAGTTCCACTGGTGGCAGCACGCCGGCGACCTGCTTTTCCACCTGCAGAACGGACGGATTCAGCGCGCGCAGGATCTCGTCCTGAAACGAATAGGCCGCGCCGGTGATGCCCATCAGGGCCAGCACCAGCCCTGCAGTGATGCCAAAAAACCAGTGCAACTGGAACAGGGTTTTCTTCAACACGTCACTCGCCGTCCGTTCGGAAATTGTCATCACGGCGCGCATTATGCCGTGGGTTATCAAGAAGCGTTTTGCGTAACACACAAAAGCCCCGTTCAACTGAATGAACGGGGCCTGATCCGTTTCGCAGATCTTATGTGGGAGCGAGCTTGCTCGCGAAGGCGTCGTGTCAGTCAGCATCGACTTCACTGAGCCACCGCTTTCGCGAGCAAGCTCGCTGCCACAGGTATTAACATCCGTCAGAAGTGGAAATTGGTGCTCAACA
>NZ_JASCPT010000207.1:0-5554 GCF_029959775.1 Pseudomonas sp. PS01270
GGGCTTGCCCGCGATTGCGGTGGGTCAGATCCAATGATGTTGACTGACACTCCGCTATCGCGGGCAAGCCCGCTCCCACAGGGTTTGATGTGTTTCTGGAGAGGATGATGAGCTCAACCAAAGACCCCTGCATCAGCCTCTGCAAATTCTCCGACGACATCTGCCTGGGTTGCGGTCGGAGCAAGCGCGAGATCAAGGCCTGGAAGAAGCTCGACAAGGACGACAAACGCACGGTGCTGGCCGAAGCCGCGCTGCGCCTGATCAAACTCGGTGGTGCCGGTCGGCGGAAAAAGAAATAACCGGCAATCGATCAGCTAGTCTCTGATGCGCGACGGCGCACATCCGCGTATGATTCGCGACCCTTCGCCGATCCCTTCGGCCTGGACCCAGTTTTCAATACTTCAGGCGCCGCCTGAACAGACCACACCGGGAGGTGCCCAGATGAGTGACATCAATCAGAAAGACGACCAGGAAATCGGCCCAGCAGGCGAAAAGCTGCAGAAGGTCCTCGCCCGTATCGGCGTCGGCTCGCGTCGTGACGTGGAATCCTGGATCAGCCAGGGCCGGATCAAGGTCAATGGCAAAGACGCCACCCTCGGCCTGCGCGTCGACATGCACGACGCCATTACCATCGATGGCAAGGTGATCAAGCGCGAAGAGGCCGCCGAATCGGTGCGCCGCGTGATCATGTACAACAAGCCTGACGGCGAAATCTGCACCCGTGACGACCCGGAAGGCCGTCCGACCGTGTTCGACAAGCTGCCGCGTCCGAAAGAAGGCCGCTGGATCAACATCGGCCGTCTCGACATCAACACCACCGGTCTGCTGATGTTCACCACTGACGGTGAGCTGGCCAACCGTCTGATGCACCCGTCCTACGAGATGGACCGCGAGTACGCCGTGCGTGTACGCGGTGAAGTCGACGACGAGATGATCGAACGCCTCAAGGCTGGCGTGGTGCTGGAAGACGGTCCGGCGCGTTTCACCGACATTCAACAGGCGCCGGGCGGTGAAGGCTTCAACCACTGGTACCACTGCGTGGTCATGGAAGGGCGCAACCGTGAAGTGCGTCGTCTGTGGGAATCCCAAGGTCTGGTGGTCAGCCGTCTGAAGCGCGTGCGTTTCGGTCCGGTGTTCCTCAACTCCGACCTGCCGATGGGCCGCTGGCGCGAAATGAGCCAGTACGAAGTCGACGTGCTCAGCGCCGAAGTCGGCCTGACGCCGGTGGCAATGCCGCAGCTGAATGCCAAGAGCAAGGACAAGCTCGAACGCATGCAGCGCAAATCGTCGCGGCCAATGGCCAAGACCGAGCGCGTGCGTACCCTGCGTCCAGCCGCTGGCGCACCGACCGCACCGCGCCCGAGCCGTGAGCCGCAGATCGAAGGCGAGCGCCCAGGTCGCAAGCCGGTTGCCCGTGACGGCGAGCGCGCACCGCGTCCGGCCAATGGCCGTACTGAGCGTGGCGAAAGTCGTGCACCGGCCGGTCGCGGTACGCCAGTGGCGGATCGTCCAGCCGACACCAGCAACAAGCGCCCGGCCAAACCGGCGCCGAAGCGTCCGGGGATCAAACTGGTCGACGGCGACAAGCCCTCGGGCAAGCGTCGCGGCGCACCGGCCGGTTCCGGTCAGCGCCCGGGGTTCGGACGCAAGAAACCGGAATAAGGCAGCTGTGAGTTACTAGCTGCAAGCTGCAAGTTGAAGCAAAAACGCCAACCCTTGAGGTTGGCGTTTTTTTCGTCTGGCGCCCAGCGATCGTTCCCACGCTCTGCGTGGGAATGCATCAACGGACGCTCCGCGTTCGGCTTTGGAAGGGACGCGGAGCGTCCCGGGCTGCATTCCCACGCGGAGCGTGGGAACGATCATCTGCGGCTTACATAAATCCCCTGTGGGAGCGAGCCTGCTCGCGAAGGCGTCAGTCGCCTAAAACACAAACCGCCCATCAAACACCGGCTTGTCATCCAGCGCCAACACCCCGCCAGAAAAGATCAGATCCAGGTGATGACTGCCCTTGGCGCCACCGCCCAGTCCGAGATGCAGCCCACAGTGCCGCTCCTCGAACCCGGCATTGCGCGCATACAGATCCTTGACGCCTTCATTGGTGCCAATCCCCAACTCCTCAATCCGTCGGTTCGACGGGTTGGCATCCAGGTACTTGTTGAAATCATGTTCCAGCCCCGGCACGTCGGTGGCGATGCGGCTGATGGTCGAGTTCTCGATCCACAATTCCAGCGGCGATTCCAGCACGCCGTACTTGCGCGCGAAGGGGATGGTGCTGAGGAAGGTGCCCTTGAACTTCACATGGCCGTTGATAGCTTCGCTGTGGGTGGCGATTTCGCCGGGGGCGAGGTCGAAGTTGCCGACGCCATTGATGTCGGTCCACTTCTTGATGCTGCTCATCGGTGTTTCGAACCATGAGCCGTGGTCATCCTTGAAACTCAGCGTGGTCGCTTGGGACATGCGCTGGATCAGGTGACTGTTGAGCCCGGCGATGCGCTGCGGGGTGATGCTGAAAGTGTCGTAGAAATAGTCGCCGTAATCCTTGAACAGCAGCGACTTCTTCCAGTTTTCCGCCATGACCGCTTGCAGTGCGCGGACGAACTCCGGGCCATCGGGACGCGGGTTGGGCAGGGTGGAAGAGTCGTAGAAGAAAATGTACAGATCGCTGTCGGCAATTGCCTCGGACAGCGCTGCGGTACTTTCCAGGTCCAGACGCCGGGCGCTGAACTGAAAGCGCGGATGCTCGCCTGCCTGTTCGGCAATGGCGCCGGTCAGGGCTTCGTAGTCGGCAGTATGGCCGAGCATGACCTTCGCCGAGTCAAGGCCGGCGAGGGCTGGGTGATGTTCGAGGTAGTAAAGGAAATGCGAGATGGCGCGGGGCTTGTCCATGAATCCTCCCTGACTGACCGGGAAATGAAGCGGCAGGCACGACCGGCCGGACCGTGCCTGCCCGGGATGTCTTACAGAGGCCACATCGCCGTGCCGAACGGAACCACCGCGTCGGCTTGCATCATTTCCACGGCGGCCTCATGGGTTGGCGCTTCAAACCATTCGTCCAGTTGCAGTTCGGTATCCAAGTCTTTTTCCAGTGCTTGCATGGTCGATCTCCTAGAGAATTTCACGGTTTATGACTGACCGGTCGAGGTGGCCGGTGAGACGTGAAGAACCTAGTTGAGCGTTTTTGTGAATGCAAAAATTTATCCATTTAATTTTTAAATAGACTTTTTGTTCTGTTTTTCGGGATGAATTTTCTTATTTGAAAACAAAAAACTAGGTCGGTGAAATTGATAGCAAGCTAGCTACCGTCAATATGCAGACGTCCTTCGGAAATTTCTGATTCGGAAAATATTCGTTACGGCTTGTAAAGAAAACCTGACGATATTGGCCCGCCAACGCGGTGATTTCCCGTCTCGCCATCCGTTGTAAGGAAAAGCTTCCGTAACCCGACGGAGCGTGCGCCACGCAGGGCTCTGGCGCGCTTGTTTCCAGCCTTCAGGCAGGGTGTGATGCGCCCCATGCCTGTCGTGCAGGCGAATAACAAGAAGGAGGCGCAATGTACGCCGCGACTGATTTCCACTTCTCCCCGTGGGACGGTTTTCTCCTCGTCCCCGTCGATGGCCTGCAAAGGCCTGACTCACATTTTGCAGCCGCTCGGCACTGTCGAGGCGGACACGCGCAATCCCGGCAACCGACACGCTGATCAGGCGGGTCTGGCAGCAGGGGGTTAGCGGTGTACAATGCGCCGCGTTTTAACTGTGACCCTCTGCGTAATCGCAAAAATCTCGAGGCTATCCGCCTTGTTCACTCCGCCGCGCCACAAGCGTGCCGGGTTCGATTTCGTCACAGATAAAAACAAACAGGTGACGCATGACCGTTGTAAATGAGCTGAACTCCTGGTGCCTGCGCTGGGGTTTGATCGGGGCTGCCTGAAATCGCAACCTTGCAGCAACGTCTACTGAACATCATCAAACCTTGCGTGAGACCTTTTTCATGAGTGGACAACCCTCGCAATCAGGCGAGCTTAAGCGCGGCCTGAAAAATCGCCATATTCAACTGATCGCCCTCGGTGGCGCGATCGGTACCGGATTGTTCCTCGGTTCTGCCGGGGTACTGAAATCCGCCGGCCCGTCGATGATCCTCGGCTACGCCATCTGCGGCTTCATCGCCTTCATGATCATGCGCCAGCTCGGCGAAATGATCGTCGAAGAGCCGGTGGCCGGCTCCTTCAGCCATTTCGCGCACAAATACTGGGGCGGTTTCGCCGGGTTCCTGTCGGGCTGGAACTGCTGGATTCTGTACATTCTGGTGGGCATGTCCGAGCTGACAGCGGTCGGCAAGTACATCCATTACTGGGCGCCGGACATCCCGACCTGGGTCTCCGCTGCTGCATTCTTCGTGCTGATCAACGCGATCAATCTGGCCAACGTCAAAGTCTTCGGTGAAGCCGAATTCTGGTTTGCGATCATCAAGGTTGTGGCCATCGTTGGCATGATCGCGCTGGGCAGCTACCTGTTGGTCAGCGGCCACGGCGGCCCGCAAGCCTCGGTGAGCAACCTGTGGTCCCACGGCGGTTTCTTCCCCAACGGGGTGAGCGGTCTGGTGATGGCCATGGCGATCATCATGTTCTCTTTCGGCGGTCTGGAAATGCTCGGTTTCACCGCCGCTGAAGCCGACAAGCCGAAAACCGTGATCCCGAAAGCGATCAACCAGGTGATCTACCGCATCCTGATTTTCTACATTGGCGCACTGGTGATCCTGCTGTCGCTGACCCCGTGGGACAGCCTGCTGGAAACCCTCAACGCGTCCGGCGATTCCTACAGCGGCAGCCCGTTCGTGCAGGTGTTCTCGATGCTCGGCAGCAATACCGCCGCGCACATCCTCAACTTCGTCGTGCTGACCGCTGCGCTGTCGGTATACAACAGCGGCACCTACTGCAACAGCCGCATGCTGCTGGGCATGGCCGAGCAGGGCGATGCGCCGAAAGGTCTGGCGAAGATCGACAAGCGCGGCGTGCCGGTGCGTTCGATTCTGGCGTCGGCGGCAGTGACGCTGGTTGCCGTGCTGCTCAACTACCTGATCCCGCAGCACGCGCTGGAACTGCTGATGTCGCTGGTGGTTGCGACGCTGGTGATCAACTGGGCGATGATCAGCTACTCGCACTTCAAGTTCCGCCAGCACATGAACCAGACCAAACAGACGCCACTGTTCAAAGCGCTGTGGTACCCGTACGGCAACTTCGTCTGCCTGGCGTTCGTGGTGTTCATCCTCGGCGTGATGCTGCTGATCCCGGGGATTCAGATCTCGGTGTATGCGATTCCGGTGTGGGTGGTATTCATGTGGGTCTGCTATCTGATCAAGAACAAGCGCAGTGTGCAGCCGGTGGTGGCTGCGACCGCGAAATAACCTCGCAGGCAGAAACGACAAACCCGGCCAGAGTGCCGGGTTTGTTGTTTTGAAATGGAAAAATCTGACATCACACCGAACCCTGTGGGAGCGAGCCTGCTCGCGAAAGCGGTCCATCAGAAACATCTGCATCGACTGACACACCGCCTTCGCG
>NZ_JASCPT010000208.1:0-5290 GCF_029959775.1 Pseudomonas sp. PS01270
AGCCTGCTCGCGAAGGCGCCAGCACATTCAGTATCGATGTGTCAGACAGACCGCTTTCGCGAGCAGGCTCGCTCCCACAGGGTTCTCTGGCGCGCCCGGGGCAGATGTTTCTGTCGAGTCACGCAGATAGTTGTCAAGATTATGTGACAGCCCCTGCCCTTTTCAAACCCGCCAATCACCGTAAATGCGCATTACCCGACAAAGCGTAACAATAACTTTACGAAACTCGACGAAATTTCCTACGCATGCGCGGCTCAACATGCTGCACGCCTTCAAACTCTGGGTTATTCCTTTAGCCATCGCTGGACATAACAAAAACGAATTTCCTAGCAGGAGAGCAGCATGAAGCAGACGCAATACGTGGCTCGCGAGCCCGATGCGCAAGGTTTTATCGACTACCCCGCCGAAGAACATGCAGTGTGGAACACGCTGATCACTCGCCAGTTGAAGGTGATTGAAGGTCGCGCGTGCCAGGAATACCTGGACGGTATCGAAAAACTCGGTCTGCCCCACGACCGCATCCCGCAACTGGCCGAGATCAATAAAGTCCTCGGCGAGACCACCGGCTGGCAAGTTGCCCGGGTGCCGGCGCTGATTCCTTTCCAGACGTTTTTCGAGTTGCTTGCCAGCAAGCAATTCCCCGTCGCCACCTTCATACGTACCCGCGAAGAACTCGACTACCTGCAAGAGCCGGACATCTTTCACGAGATCTTTGGTCATTGCCCGTTGCTGACCAACCCGTACTTCGCTGAATTCACCCACACCTACGGCAAGCTCGGCCTGCAAGCGACCAAGGAAGAGCGCGTGTATCTGGCGCGGCTGTACTGGATGACCATCGAATTCGGTCTGGTCGACACCCCGCAAGGCAAGCGCATCTACGGTGGCGGGATTCTGTCCTCGCCGAAAGAAACCGTTTACTGCCTGTCGGACGAGCCCGAGCATCAGGTTTTCGATCCGCTGGAAGCCATGCGCACGCCGTATCGCATCGACATTCTGCAGCCGCTGTACTTCGTCCTGCCCAATCTCAAACGCCTGTTCGACGTGGCCCATGAAGACATCATGGCCATGGTTCGTCAGGGCATGCAGTTGGGCTTGCACGCGCCGAAATTTCCGCCGAAACCCAAAGCCGCCTGAACCGCGACTTTTGCTGACAATTGCGTCTGTCCGTCGCCGCCACTTTGCTTTAGCGTGACGGCATTGACGGCACACGCGCTTTAATAAAAAACACACTCGTTTTCAGGAATACACCATGTCGACTTTGAACCAAGCCCACTGCGAAGCCTGCCGCGCCGATGCGCCACAAGTCAGCGATGAAGAACTGCCGATCCTGATCAAGCAGATCCCTGACTGGAACATCGAAGTACGCGACGGCATCATGCAGCTGGAGAAAGTTTTCCTGTTCAAGAACTTCAAACACGCGCTGGCGTTCACCAACGCCGTGGGCGAGATCTCCGAGGCCGAAGGTCACCACCCGGGCCTGCTGACCGAGTGGGGCAAAGTCACCGTGACCTGGTGGAGCCATTCGATCAAAGGCCTGCACCGCAACGACTTCATCATGGCTGCGCGCACTGACGAAGTGGCCAAGACCGCAGAAGGACGCAAGTAATGCACTTCGACGCCATCGGCCGGGTCCCCGGCGACCCGATTCTCGGTTTGATGGAGGCCTATGCGCAGGATGCCAATCCGCGCAAGTTCGACCTCGGCGTTGGCGTCTACAAGGATGCCCAGGGCCTGACGCCGATCCCGGAAGCGGTGAAAATCGCCGAGGCGCGACTGGTCGAAAGCCAGGACACCAAGACCTACATCGGTGGCCACGGCAATCCGCTGTTCGGCAAGGTCATCAATGAGCTGGTACTCGGTGCCGACTCGCAACTGATCACCGAACAACGCGCCGGCGCCACCCAGACCCCGGGAGGCACCGGTGCCCTGCGTCTGGCGGCCGACTTCATCGCGCAATGCCTGCCGGGCAAAGGCGTGTGGTTGAGCAACCCGACCTGGCCGATCCACGAAACCATTTTCGCCGCCGCCAAGGTCAAGGTCAGCCACTACCCGTACGTCGGCAATGACAACCGCCTC
Source organism: Pseudomonas sp. PS01270 (assembly GCF_029959775.1). Taxonomy (NCBI): domain Bacteria; kingdom Pseudomonadati; phylum Pseudomonadota; class Gammaproteobacteria; order Pseudomonadales; family Pseudomonadaceae; genus Pseudomonas; species Pseudomonas sp. PS01270. Next base: position 2,077 of record NZ_JASCPT010000208.1, read on the forward strand.
GACGTCGAAGCGATGCTCGCCGTGCTCAGGGAAGTGCCGAAGGGCGACGTGGTGCTGCTGCATGCGTGCTGCCACAACCCGACCGGTTTCGACCTGAGCCATGACGACTGGAAGCGCGTGCTTGAAGTGGTGCGCAGCCGCGATTTGCTGCCGCTGATCGACTTTGCTTATCAGGGTTTTGGCGATGGTCTGGAGCAGGACGCCTGGTCGACCCGGTTGTTCGCGGCGCAGGTGCCGGAGCTGCTGATCACCAGTTCCTGCTCGAAGAACTTCGGCCTGTACCGCGACCGTACCGGTGCGCTGATCGTCTGCGCGACCAGCGCCGACAAGCTCATCGACATCCGCAGCCAGCTGGCCAATATCGCCCGCAACCTGTGGTCGACGCCGCCGGATCACGGCGCGGCAGTGGTCGCGACCATCCTCGCCGACCCAGAGCTGAAAGCGCGCTGGGCCGATGAAGTGGAAGCGATGCGCTTGCGAATCGCGCAGTTGCGCAGCGGTCTGGTCGAAGCGCTGGAACCGCATGGTTTGCGTGAGCGTTTCGCACACATCGGTGTGCAACGTGGGATGTTCTCCTACACCGGCCTGTCGCCGCAACAGGTGAAGACCCTGCGCGAGCGGCACAGCGTGTACATGGTCAGCTCGGGCCGGGCCAACGTTGCCGGGATCGACGCCACCCGCCTCGCATTGCTCGCGGACGCCATCGCCGACGCCTGCAAATAATCCCCCCGCCCGACTGATCGCTCCCACGCTCTGCGTGGGAATGCAGCCCGGGACGCTCCGCGTCCCAACAGCGGACGCAGAGCGTCCATTGAGGCATTCCCACGCAGAGCGTGGGAACGATCAGCAGACCCAGCTCTTGCCTCCCTGCGGCCATCTGTCGCATTAATTTGAATTAAAAGTCTGATTGTCATTTTTCCTGCTGTATCCTGCGCAGGCTTTGTAAAGCGCGGAGCACCTGATCTATCAACAGACTTAGCGAGGAGCGCACCCATGCACGAGATTCCCAATCTCCCCTTCCCAAGCCTGCACGTACCTGAGCAGACGACCCCGCAACACGCCGGCGCCGAAAAGCCCGAGCCGCAAGAAGCCGCTGACAGCCGCAAAGCCGACAGCGAAGAGTAAGACCCGCCGTACAGACCGTGTGGAAAGCGCTAACATGCGCTTTCCACACTGCCTGAAACCCGAGCCCGCCATGACCGATGAATTCTCCGAAAGCCAAGCTGCCGTGCTGATCGGCGCCACCGAGAAAATGATCGAGATCTGGAATCGCCTCTCACCCGAGAAACAGGCCGCCCTGCTGGAGCGTTTCGGCAGCGAAGAAAACGCCCTCGCCGCCCTCGTCACCACGCAATTGGTGGCCCCGGCGAAATCCTGAAAGCGCCGCCCGGCAAATAGTTTTACTTTTCCCCGCCCCTGAACGGTTCACGCCGGTATCATGAGCAGCCTATCTAATCTGCTGCTCCCGTGGATCGTTACCCATGTCGTCTATATCCGAGCCCCAGCGTCCGCTGGCGGTTACGCTGCAAGTTGTCTCCATCGTCCTCTTCACCTTTATCGGTTACCTGAACATCGGCATCCCGCTCGCCGTGCTGCCGGGCTATGTCCACAGTGACCTCGGTTTCGGTGCGGTGATCGCCGGGCTGGTGATCAGCGTGCAATACCTCGCCACCCTGCTCAGCCGCCCGTACGCGGGCAAGATCATCGACAACCAGGGCAGCAAACGCGCAGTGATGATCGGCCTCGCTGGCTGTGGCTTGAGCGGTGTGTTCATGCTGATTTCCGCGTGGACGCCGAACCTGCCGCTGCTCAGTCTGATCAGCCTTTTAATTGGCCGCCTGGTGCTGGGCAGCGCGGAAAGCCTGGTCGGTTCCGGTTCGATTGGCTGGGGCATCGGCCGGGTTGGCGCGGCGAATACGGCGAAAGTGATTTCCTGGAACGGCATCGCCAGTTACGGCGCCCTGGCGATCGGCGCGCCGTTCGGTGTCTGGCTGGTGAGCCGGCTGGGGCTGTGGAGCATGGGCGTGAGCATCATCCTCCTCGCTTTGCTCGGTCTGGCGCTGGCATGGCCAAAAACCGCTGCGCCAATCGTCGCCGGCGAACGTCTGCCGTTCATGCACGTGCTGGGCAAAGTCTTCCCCCACGGCTGCGGACTGGCGCTGGGCTCGATCGGTTTTGGCACCATCGCCACGTTCATTACCCTGTATTACGCGACCCAGCACTGGGACAACGCCGTGCTGTGCCTGAGCCTGTTCGGTGCCAGCTTCATCGGCGCGCGGCTGCTGTTCGGCAATCTGATCAACCGCCTCGGCGGCTTCCGCGTGGCGATTGCCTGCCTGTCGGTGGAAACGTTGGGACTGTTGCTGTTGTGGATTGCTCCGGATGCGCATTGGGCACTGGCCGGTGCGGCGCTGAGCGGTTTCGGCTTCTCGCTGGTGTTCCCGGCGCTGGGCGTGGAAGCAGTGAATCTTGTGCCGGCCTCCAGCCGTGGCGCGGCGGTCGGCGCCTATTCACTGTTCATTGATTTGTCGCTGGGGATCACCGGGCCGCTGGCCGGGGCGATTGCGGCGGGGTTCGGTTTTGCTTCGATCTTTCTGTTCGCAGCCTTCGCGGCGTTGAGCGGACTTGGCTTGAGTGTGTATCTGTATAGGCACACGGCAAAATACCGCGAGGCTTAAAAATCCACTTTGCCGCGCCCGGCCTTGATGCTGCCGCGCTTGGTTTTCGACTCCAGCCGACGCTTCTTCGAACCGAGGGTCGGCTTGGTCGGGCGGCGTTTCTTTTCCACTTTGGTGGCGCTGAGAATCAGCTCCACCAGCCGCTCCAGCGCATCGGCGCGATTGGCTTCCTGGGTGCGATATTGCTGCGCCTTGATGATCAGCACGCCGTCGCTGGTGATACGACTGTCACGCAGCGCCAGCAGCCGTTCTTTGTAGAACTCCGGCAATGACGAGTTGGGAATGTCGAAGCGCAAGTGCATGGCGCTGGAGACCTTGTTGACATTCTGCCCACCGGCGCCTTGCGCGCGGATGGCGGTCAATTCGATCTCGGCATCCGGCAGATGCACGTTGTTGGAAATCACCAGCATGGAAAAGCGTCCGTAATCAGAGCGTGCAGGATAACCTGATTCACTCAACCTCTGTGGGAGCGAGCCTGCTCGCGAAGGCGGTGTGTCAGTCGATGCAGATGTTTCTGATGGACCGCTTTCGCGAGC
>NZ_JASCPT010000209.1:0-5280 GCF_029959775.1 Pseudomonas sp. PS01270
GCCGAAGGCTGCGATCTTTTGATCTTGCTTCTAAAAATCAAGATCAAGATCAAGATCAAGATCAAGATCAAAAGATCGCAGCCTTCGGCAGCTCCTACGGTCAATGCGAAAACAACAACAAAAAGGAAGGTCAACCATGCTTCAATCCCGTCACCTGCTCTCCGGCCTCGGACTGTCCCTGATGATCGCTACCCTTTCCGCCAACGCGGCGGGCCTGACCGCTGAACACAAAGCTTTCGGCAAAACCAATGACGGCACGCCTGTCGAACAGTACATCCTGCGCAACAGCCACGGCATGCAGGCCACCGTCATCACCTACGGCGCAACCCTGCAAGCGCTGAAAGTCGCCGACAAGCACGGCAAGTTCGACGACATCGTGCTGGGTTTTGACGATGTGCAGGGTTACCAGAAAGGCACCGCGTACTTCGGCGCGACCATCGGCCGCTTCGGTAACCGTTTGGCCGAAGGTGCTTTCGAACTCGATGGCAAGCGCTATCAAGTGCCGCAGAACGACAAATCCAACGCTCTGCACGGCGGCCCCGAAGGTTTCGACAAAAAAGTCTGGAAGGCCAGGGAAACCAAGGACAAGGATTCGGTGGGCGTAACCCTTACCTACCTCTCGGCCGACGGCGAGATGGGTTTCCCGGGCAATCTGACCACCGAAGTCACCTATCGCCTGACCGACAACAACGAGCTGCGCATCGACTACAAGGCCAGCACCGACAAGCCGACCGTGCTCAACCTGACCAACCACAGCTACTTCAACCTGGCCGGCGCCGGCAATGGCGACATTCTCAAGCAAGTCGCCATGATCAACTCCAGCCATTACACGCCGGTCACCGCGAAACTGATCCCGACCGGGGAGCTGGCGCCTGTGGCCGGTACGCCGATGGACTTCAGCAAACCGACGGCGATCGGCACGCACATCAAGGCTGATCATCCGCAGCTGAAATTCGCCGAGCCGAAACAGGGCGGCTTCGATTTCAACTGGGCGCTGGACACCAAGGGCGATGTCAGCAAGCTCGCCACCGAAGTCAGCGACCCGCAATCCGGACGCGTCCTGCAACTGTTCACCAGCGAGCCGGGCGTGCAGTTCTACACCAGTAACTTCCTCGACGGCACGGTCAAGGGCAAGGGCGGCAAGGTCTATCCGCACTGGGGCGCATTCACCCTCGAGACCCAGCACTACCCGGATTCGCCGAACCAGCCGGACTTCCCGAGCACGCGGCTTGACCCGGGGCAGACTTATGCCCACAGCGTGATCCTCAAGTTCTCCACCAAGTAAGGCCCACGCCGCATGATAGTTCCCACGCTCTGCGTGGGAATGCAGCCCGGGACGCTCCGCGTCCCTTTCAGAGCTGGAACGCGGAGCGTCCCTTGATGCATTCCCACGCGGAGCGTGGGAACGATCTTGCAGGAGCTGCGGACCGCTGCGATCTTTTTTGCTTTTTGAACCCCAACGCTATTCTGCTGCCCACTAAAGACACCCATTCTTTCAGGGCAGGAGGTTTGAATGCGTACTCTTGAGTTGGCCGGCGTGCAGGTTCCCGTGATTGGCCAGGGCACCTGGCGCATGGGCGAGGATCGTTCGGCGCACAGCCGTGAAGTGGCGGCGCTGCGCACCGGCATCGAGCTGGGCATGACCCTGATCGACACCGCCGAGATGTACGCCGAGGGCGGTGCCGAAACGGTGGTCGGCGAAGCCATCGCCGGTCTGCGCGATCAAGTCTTTCTGGTCAGCAAGGTCTACCCGCACAACGCCAGCCGCCAGGGCATCCCGCAAGCCTGCGAGCGCAGTTTGCGTCGGCTCGGCACTGACTACATCGATCTGTATCTGCTGCACTGGCGCGGTCAGTATCCGCTGGAGGAAACCGTCGAAGCCTTCGAGCGTCTGCGCGAGGACGGCAAGATCGGCCGTTGGGGTGTGTCGAATTTCGATGTCGACGACCTCGAAGAACTCTCCAGCTCGGCCTGCGCCACCAATCAGGTGCTGTACAACCTCGAAGAGCGCGGTATCGAATTCGATTTGCTGCCGTGGTGCCAGCATCAGCGCCTGCCGCTGATGGCGTACTGTCCGATCGGCCAGGGCGGCGCGATGCTCGCCGAGCCGGTTCTGCAAGACATTGCCAGCCGTCACAACGCCACTCCAGCGCAGGTTTCGCTGGCGTGGCTCCTGCGTCAGGACGGCGTGATTGCGATTCCCAAGGCTGTGCGCCCCGAGCATGTGCAACTCAATGCCGAGGCGGCCCGGTTGCAACTGGACGCCGGGGATCTGGCGGCGCTGGACAAAGTGTTCCCGGCGCCACAACGCAAGCAGCGACTGGCCATGGTCTGAGCTGCCGACTGCGAGGGCTTCGCCATGAGAAGCACAGATCTGCAAGACCCGTTCAACCTGCAACGTTTTGTCCAGGCTCAGGACCCGGTGTTCGAACGGGTCCAGCGTGAACTCGAAACGGGTCGCAAGCGCAGCCACTGGATGTGGTTCGTCTTCCCGCAGTTCGCCGGATTGGGCGGCAGCGAAATGGCCCGACGCTTCGCCATTGGTTCAGCCGAAGAAGCCCAGGCCTACTTGGCCGACGAACTGCTCGGCGCGCGGCTGCGCACCTGCACGCAACTGGTGCTGAATGTGCCGCAGCGCTCGATTGCAGAAATGTTTGGCCATCCCGATGACCTGAAATTTCATTCTTCGATGACCCTGTTCGCCCAGTTCAGCGCCGAGGACAGTCTGTTCCATCAGGCACTGGAGCGTTACTTCCACGGCATTCTCGATGAATGGACGCTGCAACTGCTCGACTCAAAACAGGCCCAGTTGCCCACCGATCAGGGTTGAGAAGTCGTCATCGACAAATGGCAGAATCGCATCCGCCACTGGTTGCAGCTGGCGGGTGATGTAGTGGTCGTAGTCGATGGCGGCGCGGCGTACCTCCAGCGGCTCCGGGCCGGCCAGGGTGATGACGTAGCTGATCCAGCCGCCGTTCTGATACTGCCGGGGCCGCCCCTGCTCGGCGTTGTAGTCATCGGCCAGCCGCGCCGCGCGGACGTGCGGCGGTACGTTGCGTTCGTAGTCGTCGAGGGTGCGGCGCAGACGCTTGCGGTAGATCAGCCGATCGTCGAACTCGCCGGCGAGGGTCTTGCGCACGTAATCGCGCACGTAATCCTGATACGGCTTGCGCTGAAAAATCCGCTCATACAGCTCTTGCTGAAATTGCCGCGCCAGCAGCGACCAGTCGGTGCGCACGGTTTCCAGGCCTTTGTACACCATTTCCTCGCTGCCATCGGCGCGGGTGACCAGACCGGCGTAGCGCTTCTTGCTGCCCTCCTCGGCGCCGCGAATGGTCGGCATCAGAAAGCGCTTGTAGTGAATCTCGAACTGCAATTCCAGCGCGCTTTCCAGCCCGTATTCTTCGCGCACATGCGTGCGCCACCAATCGTTGACGTGTTTGACCAGCGCATGGCCGATCTGCGCTGCTTCATCCTGACCGTGCAGACTGCGCAGCCAGACGAAGGTTGAATCGGTGTCGCCGTAAATGACGGCGTGGCCCTGTTCTTCGATCAACTGGCGGGTGCGCAGCATGATTTCGTGGCCGCGCAAAGTGATCGACGAGGCCAGCCGGGTATCGAAAAAACGGCAACCGCTGGAGCCGAGCACGCCGTAGAAGGCGTTCATGATGATCTTCAGCGCTTGGGACAGCGGCGCATTGTGCTCGCGCTTGGCGGTTTCGCGCCCTTCGGCCACCCGCGCCACGATGGACGGCAGACAATGGCGGGTGCGCGAGAAGCGTGCGCCACGAAAACCCGGCACCGAGTCGGCGTCATCCGGGCGTTGCAGGCCCTCGATCAAGCCCACCGGGTCGATCAGAAAGGTGCGAATGATCGACGGGTAGAGGCTTTTGTAATCGAGGACCAACACCGATTCGTAAAGCCCCGGGCGTGAATCCATGACAAACCCGCCGGGGCTGGCCTGCGGTGGATTGGTGCCCAGATTGGGTGCAACGAAGCCCTGGCGGTGCATCAACGGCATGTACAAATGGGTGAACGCGGCGACGGAACCGCCGCTGCGGTCGGCCGGCAAACCGGTAACGCTGGCGCGCTCAAGCAGGAACGTCAGCAGTTCGGTCTTGGCGAAGATCCGCGTGACCAGTTCGCAGTCCTTGAGGTTGTATTTGGCCAGCGCTGGCTTGTCCTCGGCGAACATGCGGTTGATCTCGTCCATGCGCTGGTACGGATTGTTGATCGCTTTGCCTTCGCCGAGCAGGGTCTGCGCGACGTTTTCCAGGCTGAACGAGGGAAAACTCCAGGTCGCCGAACGCAATGACTCGATGCCATCGATGATCAGCCGCCCCGCTGCCGAGGCGAAGTAGTGATTGCGGCTGCCGTGCTCGCGCCACTGCATTTCTTCGCCGCCACGACCGATCTTCAGCGGCACGCCAAGACGCCGCGCGTGTTCGTGAAGGATGCGCAGGTCGAACTGCACAACGTTCCAGCCAATGATCGCGTCAGGGTCGTGGCGGGCGAACCAGTCGTTGAGTTTCTTCAGAATGAGCGTGCGCGAGTCGCAGTACTCGAGGTCGAAATCGACAATGCTGGCGTCGCCGTTCGGCGCGCCGAGCATGTACACCTGGCGCTCGCCACAGCCTTCCAGCGCGATGGAATACAGCTCGCCGTTTTCGGTGGTCTCGATGTCGAGTGAGACCAAGCGCAGTTTCGGCCGGTAATCGGGGTCGGGTTTCAGTTGGGCGTTGATCAGCACGCCGTCAGCATCAGGCGTGCCGCCGAACAGCACCGGCGCGGTGATGAAGCGCTCCATCAGATAGCGTTCCGGTGGACGCACGTCGGCTTCAAAGACGTCGACGCCGGCGCGGTTGAGCGCGGTTTCGAGGCGCATCAACTGGCCGTGCTGCTGGCAATACAGACCGAGCACCGGACGATGCTGGAAATCCAGCAGCGCCAACGGTCGCAGCTCCACATTCTTTTCATCGTGCAACAGCCGTTCGGCCGCTTCCCGCTGGGCGGCGGGAATAAACGCCACCGATGGCTGATGCGCCAGACGCACGCGGCGCGGCCCGGCGTCCGTTGCCAGCCAGAACTCGACTTCGGTGCCGGCCGGCGTATCGCGCCAATGCCGGGTCAGGACGAAGCCCTGCTGTAAATCCACCACTGCGACCTCAACGTTTCAATCAGAGCGCCATTCTACGCAGCATTTGTGGCGAGGGGATTTATCCCCGCTGGCCGCGAAGCGGCCCCGCTTTTAATGAAAGGGCCTGCTGCGCAGGCCAGCGG
>NZ_JASCPT010000020.1:0-55298 GCF_029959775.1 Pseudomonas sp. PS01270
TGCTCGCGAAGGCGGCGGCCCGTTCAGCATTTTTGCTGACTGACCCACCGCTTTCGCGAGCAGGCTCGCTCCCACAGGGTTTGTGTTGTTACAGCGACTCCAGGCACCCGGCCAGATCATTGCCGAGTTTTTCCAGCACCTGCTCATAGCCCTGAGCTGTCGCCGGGGTGTACCCGCCCAACGCATCCAGTTCCGCCAGTTTCACCGGCAGGCCAGCCACCAGTGTTTCCGCCAGGCGCGGACGCAATGGCGGTTCGCTGAACACACAGGTCTTGCCTACTTCCTGCAAACGCTTGCGCATCGCCGCGACGTGCTGGGCGCCGGGCTGTACTTCGGCGGCCACCGCGAACACGCCCGCGTGCTTCAGGCCGTAAGCGTCTTCGAAATAATCAAACGCCTCATGAAAGACGAAGTACGGCTTGCCTTCGACATTGGCCAGGCGCTTCTTCAAACGCTGATCGAGCGCATCCAGACGTTCATCGAAGGCTTTGGCATTGCTCTGATAATGCTGGGCATTGGCCGGGTCGGCGGCGCTGAGGTCGGCAGCCATTTTGTCGGCGATCACCCGCGCATTGACCGGTGACAGCCACAAATGTGCATCCAGCGAGCCGGGGCGATGATCGTGATCATGCTCGTCGGCTTCTTCGGCATGGGAATGGTTGTCCGCGCCGAAATGCCTCAGGTTGAGGCCTGGCAGATCCTGCACCGCGACGCTCGGCAGGCTGCGACCGCCGAGTACGCGCGGCAGGAAACCTTCCATGTCCGGGCCGATCCAGTAGAGCAGATCGACCGACTGCACCTTCCGTACGTCGGATGGGCGCAGGGCGTAATTGTGCGGCGAGGCCCCCGGCGGCAGCAGCACCTCGGGAATCGCCACGCCGTCCTGCACGGCAGCGGCAATCAACTGCAACGGTTTGATGCTGGTGAGCACTTTGACCTCGGCCTGAGCCGTACCGATCAGCAGAAAACTGGCAACAAAAGCCACAAAAACAGAAAAAAGTCGGGACACGATGACCACTCAAGGAAGCGAGAACGGGTAACATAATAACGTCTCCAGCAAATCTCGTCGCCGCTCATGCCTATTACCCCGATTGCCAGCCGTCCCCACGACCACTCCCATTGCGTGCACAGCGCTTTGTCCGAGGCCGATACCTTGTGCGCGCAGAAAGGTCTGCGTCTGACTGCCCTGCGCCGCCGCGTGCTGGAACTGGTCTGGCAAAGCCACAAGCCGCTGGGTGCCTACGACATCCTCGCGGTGCTCAGCGAGCAGGACGGCCGCCGCGCCGCGCCGCCTACGGTGTACCGCGCGCTGGATTTCCTGCTGGAAAACGGCCTGGTCCATCGCATCTCGTCGCTCAACGCCTTCGTTGGCTGCGTGCATCCTGAACACGCGCATCAGGGCCAGTTCCTGATCTGCCGCGAGTGCCACGCCGCCATCGAACTTGAGCAAAAAGTGATCAGCGACGCGATCATCAGCAGCGCCAAAGATGTCGGTTTCATCGTCGAAGCGCAGACGGTCGAAGTGGTTGGTCTGTGCGCCGGTTGCCAGGGGGCCTGATGAGCAACGCGCTGATCCGTCTGGAGCAGGTCGCCGTCACGTTTGCCGGGCAGACCGTGCTGGACAACATCGAGCTGAGCGTCGAGCCGGGGCAGATCGTCACCCTGATCGGCCCCAACGGCGCCGGCAAGACCACGCTGGTACGCGCCGTGCTCGGGCTGTTGAAGCCGAACAGTGGCAGCGTCTGGCGCAAACCGAAGCTGCGCGTCGGCTACATGCCGCAGAAACTGCATGTCGACCCGACCCTGCCGCTGTCAGTGCTGCGCTTCCTGCGCCTGGTGCCCGGCGTCGATCGTTCGCGTGCCTTGGCCGCGTTGAAGGAAGTTGGCGCCGAACACGTGATCGACAGCCCGGTGCAGAGCGTTTCCGGCGGCGAAATGCAGCGCGTGCTGCTGGCTCGGGCACTGCTGCGCGAGCCGGAACTGTTGGTGCTCGATGAGCCGGTGCAGGGCGTCGACGTGGCCGGGCAGGCCGAGCTGTACAGCCTGATCACCCGGCTGCGCGACCGCCACGGTTGCGGCGTGCTGATGGTGTCCCACGATTTGCATCTGGTGATGAGCACCACCGATCAGGTGGTCTGCCTCAACCGCCACGTCTGCTGCTCCGGGCACCCCGAGCAGGTCAGCGGCGACCCGGCATTCGTCGAGCTGTTCGGCAAGAACGCGCCGAGTCTGGCGATCTATCACCACCATCACGACCACGCCCACGACCTGCACGGTTCGGTGGTCAAGGGCCCGCTCGGCGGGCAACCTCATGTTCATGGAGACGGCTGCAAGCATGGCTGATTTTCTTTTGTATGCCCTGCTTGCAGGTCTGGCGCTGGCGCTGGTGGCCGGGCCGCTCGGCTCGTTTGTGGTGTGGCGGCGCATGGCCTATTTCGGCGATACGCTGTCCCACGCCGCACTGCTCGGCGTGGCGCTGGGCTTTTTGCTGGACGTCAGCCCGACCGTGGCGGTGACGGTCGGCTGCCTGCTGCTGGCGGTTCTCTTGGTGACGTTGCAACAGCGCCAGCCACTGGCGTCCGACACGCTGTTGGGAATTCTTGCGCCAAGCACGCTCTCTCTCGGCCTGGTGGTACTAAGCTTCATGCATGAAGTGCGGATCGACCTGATGGCCTATCTGTTTGGCGACTTGCTGGCGATCAGTCCGAGCGACCTGGCGTGGATTCTCGGCGGCACTGCGGCGGTGCTGGTGTTGCTGGTGACGCTGTGGCGACCGCTGCTGGCGGTCACCGTGCACGAAGAACTGGCGCGGGTCGAAGGCCTGCCGGTTGCGGGTTTGCGCTTGGCGCTGATGCTGTTGATCGCGGTGGTGATCGCCGTGGCGATGAAAATCGTCGGGGTGCTGCTGATCACTTCGCTGCTGATCATCCCGGCGGCTGCGGCACAGCGTCACGCCCGTTCGCCGGAGCAGATGGCGCTGGGGGCGAGCCTGCTGGGCATGCTCGCGGTGTGCGGCGGGCTGGCGTTGTCGTGGTTCAAGGACACCCCGGCGGGGCCGTCGATCGTGGTGACGGCAGCCGCGCTGTTTCTGTTGAGTTTTGTTCTGCCCCGTCGTGGGGTGTAGACTTGGCCGCTTTTTGCGCAATTAGAGAGTCGCAGGAATGAAGCCGTTCGCCTCCCGTTATCTGCTCCTTGTCGCATTTTCAGTGCTGCTGGGCGCCTGCCAAAGCACGCCGCCGGTGGCTGAAGTCCCGGATGCGCGGGCTACGGCCATCGCGCAGCTGGAGCAAAGCCTGGCCAGCAGCGAACTGGCCACCGCCGAAGACCAGTTGGCCGCGTTGCAGGCCGCAACCCCCAACGATCAATCCCTTGAGCAATACCAGCGGCAGCTGGCCGAGGCGTACCTGCGCCGCAGCCAGATCGTCCTGCAGAAAGGCGATGTCAACGCTGCCGCCACCGCGCTCAGCCGCGCCCGTGCTCTGATGCCCAAGGCGCCGGCGCTGACCGGCGGCGTCAACGGCGCGATCACCGAAGCGCGCAAGGCCGAGCTGGAAAAGGCTGAGGCCGCACTGCTGGCAGCTGAAGCCAGGCCGAAAGCCAAGGTCATTGACGCGACCGCCGAGAGCACCACTGTTGCGTTGAACATCGGCGATATTCACAAGCTGCAACGACAACTCGATGCTATCGCCGCTGATGTGGTGAATTACGAATGCGCCGTCAGCATCCAGGCGCCGCGCACCGCGGATTATCCGTGGCTGGCGACGTTGCTGAGCAAGCGAGTAAAGAAGCTCGATCCTGATTTTGATTTGCAGATCGAGAAGCAGATCTTGCGCACGGTACCGGCGCAGATGGTTTTAAGCCCGCGTAAACCATAAAAAGATCGCAGCCTCCGGCAGCTCCTACATGGGATCGAGTACATCCTGTAGGAGCTGCCGAAGGCTGCGATCTTTTGCTTTTACGCTGGAATCGCCTTGGCCTTAGGCTCCCGCGCCCAGACCCGATGCTCGCCAATCGCGGCGAAGAACGGCTTGGTCAACGCCCCCACATCCGCGCCCTGCAACAGCCCCGCATCCGCGTCGAGCTTCAGCAAGTCCTGCAACTGCTTGGCCTCGCCGTGCAGCGCGATCGCCTTCAGGTGCTTGTAGGCCTCCAGCAGATAATGCAGCGCCACGCCGTCGCCGCTCAACGCGGTAATCGACGCCGCGCCACCCGGTACGAACACCGCATCGAACGCAATTGAAGGCATGCCTTCCATCGACGCATCCACCGGCAATGCCTTGCCGTCAGCGGTCTTGACTGGCGCCGAGGTCGGGCCGAGCAGTTTCGCGTGGGCGCCCTCGGCTTCCAGCGCTTTTTTCATCGCGTCGATGGCCGCAGCATCAACACCATTGGCAGCAAGGATTGCCACTTTGCGCGTTTTGATATTGCCTGGCAGCAGGTTGGCCTGGCTCAGCGCTGGCGACTGCTCCAGCGAGGTCTTGCGCACTTCGACCGTGCCTTTGGCTGGCGCCGGCAAGCCGAGGTTTTCCGCCACGCGTTTGGCCAGGGTCAGGTCGATATTGGCAAGGATCTCGTTCACTTCACGGGCGCGGATGAACTCACGTTCGACCTTGCCCAGCTCGAAGCTGTAGGCAGCGATGATGTGCTCTTTCTCGTGGTCGCTCATGCTGTTGAAGAACAAGCGGGCCTGGGAGAAATGATCGCTGAACGATTCGCTGCGCTGACGGATCTTCGCTGCGTCGATGCGCTCCGGGTAGCTCTCGAAACCACCGTCCTGTGCCGCCGGCGGGGTTTCTTTCGGCCAGCCGCCGTCGATCGAGTTTGGCTCGTAAGAAGCGCGGCCCTTGTCGATGGTGGTGCGGTGCTGCGCGTCACGCTGGCCGTTGTGGAACGGCGCCACCGGACGGTTGATCGGCAGCTCATGGAAGTTCGGCCCGCCGAGTCGGCTGATCTGCGTGTCGGTGTAGGAGAACAGACGACCTTGCAGCAGCGGGTCGTTGGAGAAGTCGATGCCCGGCACGATATGGCCCGGGCAGAAGGCGACCTGCTCGGTTTCGGCGAAGAAGTTGTCCGGGTTGCGGTTCAGGGTCATTTTGCCCAGCGGCGTAATCGGAACGATTTCTTCGGGGATGATCTTGGTCGGGTCGAGGATGTCGAAGTCAAAATCGTGTTCGTTCTCTTCTTCGACGATCTGTACGCCCAGTTCCCACTCCGGGTAGTCGCCCATCTCGATCGCTTCCCACAGGTCGCGACGGTGGTAGTCGGTGTCTTTACCGGCGAGCTTCTGCGCCTCGTCCCACACCAGCGAGCAGGTGCCGGCGGTAGGGCGCCAGTGGAATTTGACGAAGCGCGATTTGCCCTCGGCGTTGATCAGGCGGAAGGTGTGAACGCCGAAGCCCTGCATGCTGCGCAGGCTTTTCGGGATCGCCCGGTCGGACATCGCCCAGATGACCATGTGCGCCGATTCCGGCACCAGCGAGACGAAGTCCCAGAACGTGTCGTGCGCCGAGCCGCCGGTCGGGATTTCGTTGTGCGGCTCGGGTTTCACCGCGTGGACGAAGTCCGGGAACTTGATCGCGTCCTGAATGAAGAACACCGGCATGTTGTTGCCGACCAGGTCGAAGTTACCCTCGTCGGTAAAGAATTTCACCGCAAAGCCACGCACGTCACGCACGGTATCGCCGGAACCACGTGGCCCCTGCACCGTGGAAAAGCGCACGAACACTGGCGTCTTCTTGCCTGGATCCTGTAGGAAACCGGCCTTGGTCAGCGCTGCATGGTTCTCGTAGGTCTGAAAGAAACCGTGCGCGCCGGTGCCGCGCGCATGGACAATGCGCTCCGGAATCCGCTCATGGTCAAAGTGCGTGATTTTTTCACGCATGATGAAGTCTTCCAGCAGCGACGGCCCGCGCGGCCCGGCTTTGAGGGTGTTCTGGTTGTCGGCGATCTTCACGCCCTGATTGGTGCGCAGTGCCTGACCGGTGGCGTCCGAACGGAATTCTTCCAGGCTGTCGAGCTTGGCGTTGGTGTTGGCGCGATCCGGGGTGTCGGTTCCGGCCATCTCGCTTTTATCAGGTGCAGGCTTTTTGATGCTCATCAGACGTAAACTCCTCGTTTGGCCCCGGATGCCTTCCGCAGACCCTTGAGTGATTCCCGGGCACGGCACCCAGGGTTTCAAGTCGCTTACTTAGTGACTGATGAGCGTTTCAGCCGTTCCGTTTATCTGACCTTTGATCGCGTTATTGCCAAATTGAAGGTTAATTGCGAAATAAATGCTAAGAACCTCTATACGGACAGGCTAAAATGCGCGCCCGGCTAACCGCTGATCCTTTTCCAACGCGCCCCACAAGGTTCGCTACGTGATCGAGTTTCAAAACGTCCACAAGACTTACCGCGTTGCCGGTAAGGATATTCCCGCGCTGCACCCGACCAGTCTCGCCATCGAGAACGGCCAGGTGTTCGGCCTGATTGGCCATTCCGGTGCGGGCAAAAGTACCCTGCTGCGTCTGATCAATCGCCTGGAAGACTCCAGTGGCGGCAAGATCATCGTCGACGGCGAAGAAGTCACCGCACTGGATGCCAACGGCCTGCGCCGTTTCCGCCAGCAGGTCGGGATGATCTTCCAGCACTTCAACCTGCTCGCCTCCAAGACTGTCGCCGACAACGTCGCCTTGCCGCTGACCCTGGCCGGTGAGCTGTCGAGCAGTGAAATCAATCAGCGGGTGGCCGAGCTGCTGGCGCGGGTCGGTCTGTCCGACCATGCGAAAAAGTACCCGGCGCAATTGTCCGGCGGCCAGAAGCAACGCGTCGGCATCGCCCGTGCGCTGGCGACCAAGCCGAAAATTCTGCTGTGCGACGAGGCCACCAGCGCCCTCGACCCGCAGACCACGGCATCGGTTCTGCAACTGCTGGCCGAAATCAACCGCGAACTGAAACTGACCATCGTCCTGATCACCCACGAAATGGACGTGATCCGTCGCGTCTGCGATCAGGTCGCGGTGATGGACGCCGGCGTGATCGTCGAGCAGGGTCCGGTGGCCGATGTGTTTCTGCATCCGCAGCACCCTACCACCAAGCGTTTCGTCCAGGAAAGCGAGCAGATCGACGAGAGCGAGCAGCGTGACGACTTCGCCCACGTGCCGGGGCGTATCGTGCGTCTGACCTTCCAGGGCGAGGCGACCTACGCGCCGTTGCTCGGCACCGTCGCCCGGGAAACCGGCGTCGACTACAGCATCCTCGCCGGTCGCATCGACCGCATCAAAGACATTCCGTACGGGCAACTGACCCTCGCTGTCACCGGTGGCGACATGGAGGCGGCGTTTGCCCGCTTCACCGCCGCTGACGTTCACATGGAGGTGTTGCGCTAATGGCTGATCTGATGAGTTTCTTCGCCAATATCGACTGGTACGAAATCTGGCTGGCCACCGGCGACACCATGCTTATGCTCGGCGGTTCGCTGCTGTTCACCGTGCTGCTCGGCCTGCCGCTGGGCGTGCTGCTGTTTCTCTGCAGCCCGCGTCAGTTGCTGGAGAACCGTGGCCTCTACGCCGTGCTGTCGCTGGTGGTGAACATTTTGCGTTCGCTGCCGTTCATTATTCTGCTGATTGTGATGATCCCGTTCACCGTGCTGATCACCGGCACCTCGCTGGGTGTGGCCGGGGCGATCCCGCCGCTGGTGGTGGGCGCCACGCCGTTCTTCGCGCGTCTGGTGGAAACTGCGTTGCGTGAAGTCGATCGCGGCATCATCGAAGCGACCCAGTCGATGGGCGCGACCACGCGGCAGATCATCATGAACGCCCTGCTGCCGGAAGCCCGTCCGGGCATCTTCGCAGCGATTACGGTGACAGCGATTACACTGGTGTCCTACACGGCGATGGCCGGTGTGGTCGGCGCCGGTGGTCTGGGCGACCTGGCGATCCGTTTCGGCTACCAGCGTTTCCAGACTGACGTGATGATCGTCACCGTGGTGCTGCTGTTGATTCTGGTGCAAGTGCTGCAAATGGTTGGCGACCGCCTGGTCGTGCATTTCTCGCGCAAATAAGCGGTTTTTTAATCAAGAGGCGCGGGCCATTCGCTGGCGGGCGCCCTCACAAGGAGTTAGCTGAATGAAAAAACTGATCGCTGCTTTCGCCGCTGTTGCGGCGTTTTCGGCCCACGCCGAGACCCTGACCGTTGCCGCCACCCCGGTGCCGCATGCGGAAATCCTCGAATTCGTCAAACCGGCCCTGGCCAAGGAAGGCGTGGATCTGAAGGTCAAGGTCTTCACCGATTACATTCAGCCGAACGTACAGGTCGCTGAAAAGCGTCTGGACGCCAACTTCTTCCAGCACCAGCCGTACCTCGATGAGTTCAACAAGGCCAAGGGCACTGATCTGGTCGCCGTGACCGGCGTGCACCTGGAGCCGCTGGGCGCGTACTCGAGCAAGCTCAAGGATCTGAAAGATCTGCCCGGTGGTGCCAACGTGGTAATCCCGAACGACGCCACCAATGGCGGCCGTGCGCTGTTGCTGCTGGCCAAGGCCGGCGTGATCACCCTGAAGGACCCGACCAACATTCTGTCGACCCTCAAAGACATCGAGCAAAACCCGAAAGACCTGAAGATCCGTGAACTGGAAGCCGCGACCATCCCGCGCGTGCTGACCCAGGTCGATCTGGCGCTGATCAACACCAACTATGCGCTGGAAGCCAAGCTCGATCCGTCCAAGGATGCGCTGGTGATCGAAGGCAACGACTCGCCATACGTGAACATCCTCGTGTCCCGCGCGGACAACAAGGAAAGCGACGCGATGAAGAAACTGGCTGCTGCGCTGCACAGCCCGGAAGTGAAGCAGTTCATTACCGAGAAGTACAAAGGCGCGGTATTGCCGGCGTTCTGATTTGGATGGCTGCAATGAAAAAGGGGACGCCAATGGCGTCCCCTTTTTTGTGTCTGGTGTCTGGCTTTGGACCTGCTTTGAAGCTGCCCCTCACCCCAGCCCTCTCCCGAGGGAGAGGGGGCCGACCGAGGTGTCTGGCGCTATGCATCGACCTGAAAGATCCAGTCGATTATGGATTCAGCACAGCGCTTACAAGCCGGCGTATTGCTTCAGCATCC
This sequence comes from Pseudomonas sp. PS01270, assembly GCF_029959775.1. Taxonomy (NCBI): domain Bacteria; kingdom Pseudomonadati; phylum Pseudomonadota; class Gammaproteobacteria; order Pseudomonadales; family Pseudomonadaceae; genus Pseudomonas; species Pseudomonas sp. PS01270. The sequence continues at coordinate 9,095 of NZ_JASCPT010000020.1, forward strand.
CCCAATCAGTCCCCTCTCCCTCTGGGAGAGGGTTAGGGTGAGGGGCTTTTCGCTTTCTGCGTTTATTTGCGGTTGAGCATCACCGGCAATTGCGCCACCAGTTTGGTGTTATTCAACGGCGCCCGAATAAACCCACGCTGCGTACCATCCGGCCCGATCACCGCAAGGTTGCCGCTGTGGTCCACGGTGTAATTCGGCTTGCTGGTATCAGCCGGAATGAACGGAATGCTCACCGCGTTCGCAACCTTTTGCAGCTCCTCGATCGACGTGGGCGTCAGGCCAATGAACTGCGGATCGAAGTAGCCCAGGTACTGTTTCAACTGCTTCGGCGTGTCGCGGTTGGGGTCAACGCTGACCAGCACGATCTGCAATTTATCCACAGCCTCTTTCGGCAATTCACTCTTGATCTGCCGCAGTTGCGCCAGGGTGGTCGGGCAGATGTCCGGGCAGAAGGTGTAGCCGAAGAACAACAGACTCCACTTGCCTTTCAACTCGTCAATCGCCACCGGTTTGCCGTCCTGATCGGTCATGGTCACGTCCGGCAGGTTGCGGCTCTGCGGCAGCAGGATGATCCCGGCGTCGATCAGCGCAGTCGGGTCGCCCTGGCCTTTGCCGTTCAGCACTTTATTCACGGTAAGCCCGAGGATCAACGCGATCACGGCGACGAGGATGAAGACGGTTTTCTGGGTTCGGGTCATAGGTTCAACAGTAAGTAGTGGTCTACGAGCAGGGCGATGAACAACAGGAACAAGTAATAAATAGAGTACTTGAAGGTGTTGATCGCCGCGTGCGGCCGAGTGCCACGGTACAGCACCACGGCCCATTGCAGAAACCTTGCGCCCAACGCCAGCGCACAGACCAGATACAGCACGCCGCTCATGTGAATCACGTAGGGCAAGAGGCTCACTGCCAGCAACGCAAAGGTGTACAGCAGAATGTGCACTTTGGTGTAGTGCTCGCCATGGGTCACCGGCAGCATCGGAATGTCGGCCTTGGCGTATTCCTCTTTGCGATGAATCGCCAGCGCCCAGAAATGTGGCGGAGTCCAGGCGAAGATGATCAGCACCAGCAACAGCGGTTCGGCGCTGACATGGCCGGTGGCGGCGGTCCAGCCCAGCAGCGGTGGCGCGGCGCCAGCGAGGCCGCCGATGACGATGTTCTGCGGCGTCGCGCGTTTGAGGAAACCGGTGTAGACCACCGCGTAACCGAGCAGCGAGGCGAGAGTCAGCCAAGCGGTCAGCTGATTGGTGAAGGTCAGCAGCAGCGCCTGGCCGAGCAATGCCAGCACCAAGGCGAAGGTCAGCGCCGCCGCAGGTGAAACCCGGCCTTCGGCCAGCGGCCGTTTGTGCGTGCGCGCCATTACCGCATCGATGCGCCGATCGACCACATGATTGACCGCCGCCGCACCGCCGGCGCACAAGGCAATGCCCAGATTGCCAAACACCAGCACTGTCCACGGCACGCCCGCGCGGGTAGCGAGGAACATGCCGACCAGCGAGGTGATCAGCATCAGCACCACGACTTTCGGTTTGGTCAGCTCCAGATAATCGCGCCACAGCGCTTGCGCCGCACGCTGGCCGATCAGACTCGCCATGGCGTTTCTCCTTTCAATGCGATGGGCGCGACGACAGGTTTGTGCGCACTGAAGCGCCAGCGCGCCAGCACCGGTTGGCTCACCCGCAACAGGCTGGTGCGGGCGTGGTAATTGACCAGTACCAGCGTCAGCAACAACGCCGCACCGCCAGCGTTATGGGCGACGGCCACCGGCAGCGGCAGATGAAACAGCACGTTGCTGATGCCGAGGGTGATCTGCGCCGCAAGGGCGATCAGCAGCAATCCGGCCAATCGGGTCATGCCTACCGCTTTCAACTGCCAGGCCAGACCGAGCAGCACCACCGTCAGCAGCAAGGCGCCGATGCGGTGAGTCAGGTGAATCGCCGTGCGCGCATCGCTATCGAGTTGCCCGCCGAGATAATTCGGGCCGATGTGCTGGGTCAGGTGAAAACCATTGGCGAAGTCCGCCGGCGGCAGCCATTGGCCGTGGCAGGTGGGGAAGTCGATGCAGGCCACCGCTGCGTAGTTGGAACTGACCCAGCCGCCCAAGGCGATCTGGCCGATCACCAGCAGCAGCCCTGCCGTCGCCCAGTATTGCAGGCGCTTCGGTACCGTTAGCGCCGGCAGCACGCCGGACAACCTCAGCGTCAGCAGGAACAGCAGACTCAACGTGGCAAAGCCGCCGAGCAAATGCCCGGTGACCACTTGCGGCCAAAGCTTGAGCGTCACCGTCCACATACCGAACGCCGCTTGGGCGATGACCACCGCCAGCAGAAACAGCGGCAGTTTCACCGGCTGGCCCGGATGGCGCCGGTTGACCCAGGCGCGCCCGGCCAGCACTGAAATCAGCAAACCGAGGGTGCCGGCGAAGTAGCGGTGGATCATCTCGTTCCAGCCCTTGTGCGCCTCCACTGGCGCGTCAGGGAAATGCAGTTCGGCATGAGCCAGTTGCGCCTCGCTTTTCGGCACGCTGATAAAGCCGTAGCAGCCTGGCCAGTCCGGGCAGCCGAGGCCGGCGTGGGTCAGGCGCGTATAGGCGCCGAGCAACACCACAATCAGTGCCAGCAGGGTGGCAAACAGCGCGAGGCGAAATCCAGGTTTGGCCATGACGATGCCCTCATCCGATGTTCGACAGTTTCAGCAGATGCCGCAGGTCGTTAAGCAGATCCTTGCCCTTCACATTCGGCTCGTAACGCAGCACCAGATTGCCGTGCGGGTCGACGATCCACAGCTGCGGCACAGCTTTATCGCCGGTGGTCCTGGCGAACACCCCGGCATCCAGCGGATAGCGCTGCAACTGCGGATATTCGCGGTCGAGTTTGGCGGCGTAATCAGCGCTCAGTGGTTGCGCGGCGGCGAGGGCGTGGCTGGCGCGCCCGGCTTCACGGCCGAGGCTGATCTGGATCTGCCGCGCCAGATAAACCAGTTGCTGGCAATCGACGGCACAATCCTTCGGCGCTGTGACCAGAATCTGCCAGCGCTGCTCATCGGCCTGCACGCCGAGGTCGGCGCGGGTCTGGCCGTTGCCGATCAGCTCGCCGTGGTAGCTGCGTCCTTCCGGCACCCAGAACTGCAGTTTGTACATGCCGGTGGCGAGCAGCATCGGCCCGACCACGCCAAGCACGATCAGCAACAACTGAATGCGCCCGCGCCGGCGGCTGGGAACGGGTTTGGCCTCAGACATGCTGGGTGGATTCATGGCGCTTCCCATGGCGTTTCTCCTTTGCGTGGTGCCAGCCGAAATAGAGGTAGAGCCCGAGCAACGCCGTGGCCATGGCGAACCATTGCACGGCGTAGCCGAGGTGTTTTTCCGGGCCCATCGCGACTACCGGCCAATCGGTCTGGTAGCTGGCCGGGCCGGGTTCGGCGCGTAATTCGTAGGCGAAGCCGTCGCGCTCCAGGGTTTGCCACAATTTGCCCGGCTCGACGGCGGTAATGGTTTGCGGCCAGACATGGCTGACCGGATCGGCGTGCAACTGGAACGTTGCGCCGGGGGCGACATAGACCCAGGCGTCGAGCGTCAGCGCCTCGGCCGGTGTCGTGAATTGCGGCGGCACGCGGCGATCGGGCCATGGCAGCCAGCCGCGATTGACCAGCAGCCAGAGGCCGCTGCGTTGGTCCTGAAACGGTTGCAGCAATTCGACGCCGACCTTGCCGCCACGCTGGCGGTTGTCCAGCAACAGCGTGTGGGCGGGGTCGAACTGGCCGTGCAGGCGCACGCGGCGGTAAGCCGGGTCGGCGCTGCCAAGCAGTTCACTGCTGGACAGCGGTTCGGCCACCCGACGTTCGGCATAGCTGGCCAGCAGCGCGGTTTTCTCCGCGCCCCGGCCCAGTTGCCAGAAGCCCAGCGCAACCATCAGCGGCAGCAACAGCGCCACCACGACAGTAGGAATCACGCCCGGGCGAAAGCGCTTCATGGGCGCGCCATAAAGTCAGTCATCGCGATCGCTATACTCAAGTGCATCGCCTGTCCCCCGGAGTCTTGCCATGTTCAAAGCAGCGATCGTCCTGATGCTGATTGCCACGGTCGTCAGCCTGTTCAGCGGCCTGTTTTTCCTGGTCAAGGACGACAGCAGCTCCAATCGGCTGGTCATCGCCTTGAGTGTTCGGGTGGCACTGGCCGTGGTCACCGTCGGCCTGATGGCCTGGGGTTTCTACAGCGGCCAGTTGGTGTCCCATGCGCCCTGGTAGCGCCAGCAGTCAGAGGACGTAAACGAAGAAGAACAAACCGATCCACACCACATCGACGAAGTGCCAGTACCAGCTCGCCGCTTCGAAACCGAACTGGTGCTCGTTGTCGAAGTGGCCCTTCATGATCCGCATCAGCATCACGAACAGGATGATCGTGCCGATGGTCACGTGGGCGCCGTGGAACCCGGTAAGCATGAAGAACGTCGCGCCGTAGATGCCCGAACCGAGGGTCAGGCCCAGCTCTTTATAGGCGTGGATGTATTCCTCGGCCTGGAAACCGAGGAACGCGATGCCCAACAGTACGGTAATCGCCAGCCACAGTTTCAGTGCACCGCGATGGCCTTTCTTCAGCGTATGGTGGGCGATGGTGATGGTCACGCTGGAGCTGACCAGCAGGATCGTGTTGAGCAGCGGCAGGCCCCAAGGGCTGATGACGTCCTTGGGTGGGGGGAACAGTTTCGGGTCGGGCGTGTGCAGCAGCGGCCAGACAAATTCGAAGTTCGGCCAAAGCATGTGCGCGATGCCTTTCGGCCCCTCACCGCCCAGCGCCGGCCCGGACACATGGCGCACATAGAACAGCGCGCCGAAAAACGCGACGAAGAACATCACTTCGGAAAAGATGAACCAGCTCATGCCCCAGCGGAACGAACGGTCCAGTTGTGGGCTGTACAACCCCGCGCGACTTTCCTTGATCACCGCACCGAACCAGCCGAACAGCATGTACGCCAGCAGCAGGCCGCCGACGAAAAAGATCAGCGGGCCGTGGGAATCCGGGCGTGCGGCCTTGAGATCGTTGAACCAGGTGGCGAGGCCGTACACGGTGACGAACATCCCGAGCGTGGCGATGATCGGCCATTTGCTCTGGGCCGGGACGTAATAATGCTCATGAGTTGCCATTTATTGTTCTCCTTATCGGCCACGCTCAACCGCCAGTGTTAACAGCCACCGGCGGATGTCGGGCGGTGATATCGAACAGCGTGTAGGACAGCGTCAGGTGCTTCACTTCCTTGGGCATGTCGCGGTCAACGATGAAACGCACCGGCATTTCGATCTGTTCACCGGGCTGCAGCACCTGCTGGGTAAAACAAAAGCATTCGGTCTTGTGAAAAAACGCCGCGGCGTTGCTCGGTGCGATGCTCGGCACCGCTTGCGCACTCATCGGTTTGTCGGTGGGATTGCGCGCGATGAAGACCATCTCGTTCACCGCGCCGGGATTGGCGGTCAGCTCGTCGTGTTTCGGGTAAAAGTCCCACGGCATGTCGGCGGTGTTGGTCGACAAGAACTGCACGCGCACCTGGCGCGAGGTGTCGACCACTTGCTCGCCCGCATACTGGCCGCCGGTCTTGCCGTTGATGCCGAAGGCTTTGCACATCACGTCATAGATCGGCACCAGGGCGAAACCGAAGACGAACATCGCCACTACCACCAGCAACAGGCGGGTGACGAGTTTCTTCAGCGAGATCGAGTCAGCCATGATTCATGCCTCCCTCGTGTTCCCTGGTGGCCGGTGATGCTTTTGTGGTGAGGGGATTCATCCCCGTTGGGCTGCGAAGCGGCCCTGAATCCAGCGCACACGGTCTACCTGATGAATTTCGATTGCAGGTTTTGGGGCTGCTGCGTAGCCCAACAGGGATAAATCCCCTCCCCACAAGGGATCTGTGTACATCCACAGGAGATCTGTGAGCATCCACTGGGGATCTGTGCCTCTGCACACATTGCAAAAAACAGCAGGTGTTCATTTCACTTCCGGCGGCGTGGTGAAGGTGTGATACGGCGCTGGCGACGGCACGCTCCACTCCAGCCCTTCGGCGCCGTCCCATGGTTTCGCCGGGGCCGGTGCGCCGCCACGGATGGTCTTGATGACGATGAACAGGAAGAAGATCTGCGTGGCGCCGAACATGAATGCGCCGATCGACGAGACCATGTTGAAATCGGCGAACTGCAGGTTGTAGTCCGGAATCCGTCGCGGCATCCCCGCAAGACCGACGAAGTGCATCGGGAAGAAGGTCAGGTTCATGCCCACGAACGACAGCCAGAAGTGCAGCTTGCCGAGGGTTTCGTCGTACATGTGCCCGGTCCACTTCGGCAGCCAGTAATAGGCCGAGGCGAAGATGCCGAAGATCGCCCCCGGCACCAGCACGTAGTGAAAGTGCGCGACCACGAAGTAGGTGTCCTGATACTGGAAGTCCGCCGGGGCGATCGCCAGCATCAGCCCGGAGAAACCGCCAATGGAGAACAGGATGACGAACGCCACGGCAAACAGCATCGGCGTCTCGAAGGTCATCGAGCCCTGCCACATGGTGCTCGCCCAGTTGAACACTTTCACACCCGTAGGTACGGCGATCAGCATGGTCGCGTACATGAAGAACAACTCGCCTACCAGCGGAATGCCGACCACAAACATGTGGTGCGCCCAGACGATGAACGACAGGAACGCGATGCTCGCCGTGGCGTAGACCATCGAGGTGTAGCCGAACAGCGGCTTGCGGGCGAAAGTCGGGATGATCTGGCTGACCGCGCCGAACGCCGGCAGGATCATGATGTACACCTCGGGGTGGCCGAAGAACCAGAACACATGCTGGAACAGCACCGGGTCACCGCCGCCGGCAGCACTGAAGAAACTGGTGCCGAAGTGGATGTCCATGAGCATCATCGTCACGCAGCCGGCGAGCACCGGCATCACTGCGATCAGCAGAAACGCGGTGATCAGCCAGGTCCAGACGAACAGCGGCATTTTCATCAGGGTCATGCCGGGCGCGCGCAGGTTGAGGATGGTCGCGACCACGTTGATCGCGCCCATGATCGAACTGATGCCCATCAAGTGGATGGCGAAGATAAAGAACGTCACGCTTTCCGGTGCGTAGGTCGTCGACAGCGGCGCGTAGAAGGTCCAGCCGAAATTCGGTCCGCCGCCCGGGGTGAACAGTGTCGAGACCAGCAGCAGAAACGCCGCCGGCAACAGCCAGAAGCTGAAGTTGTTCATCCGTGGCAGGGCCATGTCCGGCGCGCCGACCATCAGCGGAATCATCCAGTTGGCGAGGCCGACGAATGCCGGCATCACCGCGCCGAACACCATGACCAGACCGTGCATGGTGGTCATCTGGTTGAAGAATTCCGGCTGGACGATCTGCAGGCCGGGCTGGAACAGCTCGGCGCGAATGACCATGGCGAACGAGCCGCCGAGCAGGAACATGCAGAAGGCGAACCACAGGTACAGCGTGCCGATGTCCTTGTGGTTGGTGGTCAGCACCCAGCGCATCAGGCCTTTGGCGGGGCCGTGGGCGTGGTCGGCGTGACCGTGGTCATCGATGACAGCGCTCATGGCCGGTCTCCTTCACGAAAGTGGACGGGGCAGGCCAGGGCGCGCTGCCCCGACCGGTTCACTGAATACGCAATTGACCGGCTCATTTGCTTTCCGCCTGTTTCAGCTCCAGCACTTCTTTTGGCGTGACCATGTCGCCCTTGTTGTTGCCCCAGGCGTTACGTTCGTAAGTCACGACCGCTGCGATATCGACTTCCGACAGCTGCTTGCCGAACGCCGCCATGGCGGTGCCGGGTTTGCCGTGGTAGACGATGCTCAGGTGATCCTTGATCGGCCCGGTGGCGATTTTCGAGCCCTTGAGTGCCGGGAACATCGGCGGCAGGCCCTGACCTTCGGCCTGGTGACAGGCCACGCAAGTGGTGTGGTAAACCTTGTCGCCGCGCTCCTTGAGCTCGTCGAGGGTCCATTCCTTGCTGGTCAGTTCTTTGAGTTGCGCGGCCTCGGCCTTGCGCTCGGCGAGCCATTTTTCGTAGTCGGCCTGCTCCTTGACCTCGACCACGATCGGCATGAAGCCATGGTCCTTGCCGCACAATTCGGCGCACTGGCCACGGTAGAGGCCAGGCTTGTCGATGCGCGTCCAGGCCTCATTGACGAACCCGGGAATCGCATCGCGCTTGACCGCAAACGCCGGTACCCACCAGGAGTGAATGACGTCGGCGGAAGTCACTAGAAAGCGCACCTTGGCGCCGATCGGCAGCACCAGCGGCTTGTCGACTTCGAGCAAGTAATGCTCGCCCTTGGCTTCCTTGTTGTGAATCTGTTCGGCGGGGGTGGCCAGGTTGCTGAAGAACTCGACGTCCTGGCCCAAGTATTTGTAGTGCCACTTCCACTGATAACCGGTGATCTGGATATCGATGTCCGGCTCGCTGGTGTCGTACATCTTGATCAGCGTCGCGGTGGCCGGCACGGCCATGGCCACCAGGATCAGCAGCGGCACGATGGTCCACATGATCTCGACGCCGGTGCTTTCGTGGAATTTGGCCGCGACCTGGCCGGTAGAGCGGCGGTGCACCATCATCGACCAGAACATGGCGCCGAAGACGATGATCCCGATCACCACACAGATCCAGAAAATGGTCATGTGCAGGTCGAATACTGCGTGACTGATTTCAGTCGCTCCAGGCGCCATATTCACAGTCCATGCCGCGTTGGCCGGGCTGAAAATCGACCACAACAGGAGGCCCATCCAGACATGTGGATGTCGCATCATTGCGGGTTCCCCTTATCGTTCTTGTTATCCCGCCGGCGTATCGCCTGCGGCAAGGGAGCGGCTGCATCAGACTACGAACTTGAATCGCCGGGCCTTGCTGCGGGTGCAGTCGGGCGTCATCAGCTAACTCCATTCATTGGCGAGTATAGACAGCGCCCGGGAATTGCAACCCGGGCACGTAAATGAGCTGAAACACCCGGCGCTTGCGTTCAAGTGCCCGAATGGAGAAGGATGCAGACGAGTGGTGGCGAATGGATATAACGCAGCTGCATCAAGGATGAAATAATTATGACAAATGCGTCTTAGCGTTTTTCGTAAGCCAGCTAAGTTATGTCTTCCCTATTTCATTGCCTTGTTTCCTGGAGTTTTCATGAACACCGCCGCATTGCGCGAGCAGATCCAAAAAGCCCAACAGCACGAAAAAGACACCGGCCTGCTGACCCGTCAGCTGGAAAGCAAGCTGCCTCACCTGCACCCGGCGATCCAGTTGCCGGAAGCCGACGCCCAAGGCGTGCTGACACGTTTTGTCGCCGCCTACATCGATGAAGTACCGGACCTGCTGGATGCAGCCAATGAAGTCGCCAGGGAAGCGGGAATCGAATCGCAGATCAAACCGGTGCTGAAAATCGCCGAGCAGTATTTCCTCCAGCCGCCGGCGATCATGGCCGGGCATGTCGGCCTGGACAGCCTGCTCGACGAGGCCTATCTGGCACATCGTTTTGTCGAAGAGGTCAACGACCTGTACATCAAGCATTTCGGCCAGCCATTGATCCCCTTGGACATGACGGTCGCCAACCTGATTGCTCACCAATTGATCGGTGAGGAATTTGCCAACCAACTGGATGAAGCGGTGCATCACGCGATCGACGAGATGCTCAACGAAGAGAGTTTTGCTTTGGAGTCGGTCGAAGCCTACCGCGAAAAACTCAGCAGTCCGGACACTGGCGCGGCGTGGAAACGCTGGCCGTGCATGGGCCGCCGGTTGGGTGTGGGGCTTGAGCTGGATCAGCCTGCTGCCTGATTTTCTTGTGTCATAAATCCAGTGTGGGAGCGAGCCTGCTCGCGAATGCGGTCGATCATTCAACATCTCTGTTGGCTGATACACCGCTTTCGCGAGCAGGCTCGCTCCCACAGGGTTTGCGTTTTGAGGTCGACTTCTAACCCGCCGCACCAATCCCGGTATTGGTCCGAACCCGCCCCTCAAGCCGTCGCTTCAACCCGCGCGATTCGATCAACAGCTTCGATCCCTTCGCCGCATTCGCCCGGCCCCATTCCTCAAGCAACTCCAGACACGAATGGTCGATGTAGCTCAGGTTGTTCAGCGGCACATGCACCGTCGTGCCGTGGGGAATGCTGCCCAGCACTTGAGTCAGCGCCGGCACTTTGAGGAACGTCGCTGCACCAACCAGACGCAGTTCCATCTCGCCGTCCTGCGGCAAGTCGATCAGGCTGATCTTCAGGCGCGAAGCCTTGAATGCCAGTTTCAACATGGTCAGGCCGAAACCGATCAGCACACCGGTGAGCAGATCAGTGAAGATGATCGCCAGCGCCGTCGCAGCATAGGTGAACATCGGCATCCGCCCGTACCGACCCAGACCACGGAAAGCTTTCAGGTCGACCAGTTTGAAACCGGTATACACCAGCACCCCCGCCAGGCTCGCCACCGGAATGCTTTGCAGCACGCTCGACAGCAACAGCACGAATGCCAGCAGCCACAGGCCATGGAAAATCGTCGAGTAGCGCGTGGTCGCACCGGCCTGGACGTTGGCCGAACTGCGCACGATCACTCCGGTCATCGGCAGCGCGCCGACCAGACCGCAGAGCATGTTGCCGACGCCTTGCGCCGACAGTTCACGGTCGAAGTCCGAACGCACGCCGCTGTGCATGCGATCCACCGCCGCAGCGGATAGCAGGGTTTCGGCACTGGCGATAAACGCCACGGCGAACGCGGCGATCAGCAGCGTCGGGTCGGCCAGATTCATCAGGTCGGCCGGCTTGAGCCAATCGATCGCTTCGGCCAGATTCGCCGGTACCTCGACGCGTTTGACCTGCAACGCCAGCATCAGGCTCGCCACCGTCGCCAGACCCACACCGAGCAATGCGCCGGGAATGAAGCGCAGCGAATGCGGGCGGAATTTTTCCCACAGCCACATCACCGCAATCGTCGACAGACCGAGCAGACCCGCCTGCCAGCCGAACGATGGCAAGGCTTGCGCTACGGCCGCTGGGAACGCCGTGAGGTTGTCGAGCCCGGAAGGCTGCGGCTTGGCATCGAGCATCACATGGATTTGCGAGAGCACAATCAATACGCCAATGCCCGCGAGCATGCCGTAGACCACCGCTGGCGCCGTGACCCGAAACCAGCAGCCAAGCTTCAGTCGCCCGGCGACCAGTTGCAGAAAACCGGCGAGCAGCAGGATCGGTCCGAGCATCTCGACGCCATGCTGGCGCACCAGCTCGAAAACCAGCACTGCCAGACCCGCCGCTGGACCGCTGACCTGCAACGGCGACCCCGCCAGCCAACCGACCACCAGACCACCGATGATGCCGGTGATCAGACCCTTGGCCGGCGGCAGCCCTGAGGCGATCGCGATGCCCATGCACAGCGGCAGGGCGACCAGAAACACAACCACGGAGGCGAGCAGCTCCCGTGGCAACACAGCTTTCAATTGAGCCGCACGCATGGCGATTCTCCCGAAGTTTTCTTCAGGCGTGGCGAGGCCGGACCGCTGAATCAGCGGCCGGCGTCATACCACACAGATTGTTGGGAAGATTTAGAAGCGCGCTTTGGGCGTCGCCACAGGAATCGGATGGCTGCCGTCGAGAGGCAGGAAACGACCCTGGTCCGCGTCGTAAGCTTTGATTTCGCTGGTTTCGATGTTGTAGACCCAGCCATGGATGAACAGATGACCGTTCGCCATGCGCGAGGCTACCGAAGGATGGGTACGCAAGTGCTGCAATTGGGCGATGACGTTTTCCTCGGTGAGGATCGGCATGCTGTCTTTTTCGTCGGTGCAGTTGCAGTTGTCGTGCACCATGGTTTTCGCGACTTCAGCGTGGCGCAGCCAGGCTTTGACCGTCGGCATTTTTTCCAGGCTGTCGGGGTTGAGTACCGCGCGCATGGCGCCGCAATCGGAGTGTCCGCAAATGATGATGTGTTGCACGCCCAGCGCCAGTACCGCGTATTCGATCGCGGTGGAGACGCCGCCGTTCATCTGACCGTAGGGCGGCACCACGTTGCCGACGTTACGGGTAACGAACAGATCGCCCGGCGAGCTCTGGGTGATCAGCTCGGGAACGATGCGCGAGTCGGCGCAGGTGATGAACATCGCCTTGGGCGCCTGAGCGGTGGCGAGCTTCTTGAACAATTCTTCCTGCTGCGGAAAAACGTCATGGTGAAAGCGTAAAAAGCCATCAACGATCTGTCGCAGTGCTGCATCGGCGGATTGTGCTTCAGGGCTTTGCGCCGAGGCAGCCAACGACTGTTTATCCTTGTCACTCATGATTCATCCTCTTGTGCGGATTCAGGGAGTCTTCCCCCGGTATTCCGGTATGAAGCCAGTGGCTGTTTAAACCATCCGGGTCATCCCGACCCGTCAGTCACTCGATGAACAAGGTAGCCGCCGAAACTTAACTGAAACTGAATCAAACGCTCTAGAACGTGTGTTCCAGGTCACAAAAAACGTGACCGGCGTGTTTCGGCGGAAGGATTCCAACCCGTCAACCCAAAGCCAATTGTCGCTAAATCAACGACATCTGGCGACCCGGCGGACAGAAGGCCGAGCAGTCGAGGTTATAGCCTTCGCGTTTGTTCAGGCCAAGCTTTTTGATGGCCTTGGCAAATCTTTGTGCGAGCAGGTCTGCAAACGGTCCTTCACCGCGCATGCGCGCACCGAAACGACTGTCGTAGAGTTCTCCGCCGCGACTCTGGCGGATCAGGCTCAGCACATGGGCGGCACGTTGCGGATAGTGCGCCTGCAACCACTCCTCGAACAGCGGCGCCACTTCCAGCGGCAGGCGCAGCATCATGTAGGCGGCGCTTTGCGCACCGGCGGTGTGGGCCTCGGTGAGCAGGCTTTCGATTTCGCTGTCATTGATCATCGGAATCATCGGCGAACACAGCACGCCGACCGGAATGCCTGCTTCACGCATCACCCGGATCGCACGCAGGCGTGCCTTGGGCGCAGCGGCGCGGGGTTCGAGGATGCGTTTGAGTTCATCATCCAGCGTGGTCAGGCTGATCATCACCGCCACCAGCCGTTGCTGCGCCAGCTCCGTGAGCAAATCGAGATCGCGCAGAATCAGCGAACCTTTGGTGATGATGGTCACCGGGTGGCGATAGCGCAGCAGCACTTCCAGGGTCTGACGGGTGATTTTGTATTCGCGCTCGATGGGCTGATACGGGTCGGTATTGGAGCCGAGATTGATCGGCGCACATTGATAGCCGGGTTTGCTCAGCTGTTCTTCGAGGACCTGGGCGGCATTGGTCTTGGCAATCAGCCGGGTTTCGAAATCGAGGCCCGGCGACATGTCCCAATAGGCGTGGCTGGGCCGTGCATAGCAATAGATGCAGCCGTGTTCGCAGCCGCGGTAGGGATTTACCGAACGGTCGAAGGGCAGATCCGGCGAGGTGTTGCGGCTGATGACCGATTTGGCCTTCTCGATGATCACTTCGGTGTTTTGCGTCTCTGGCACTTCCTGATACCAGCCATCGTCCTCGACCACCGAACGACTCGGCGCAAAGCGGTTGTGCGGGTTGGTTGCGGTGCCGCGACCGCGAGGTGGCAATGGAGTAGACATGAAAACGCCCCGATACTGTATATGCGCACAGTATCGGGGCGATCCTCATCTGGCTAGTGCCGTCGGGCGAGTGGTCAGTTGTGGTTGTTCATGTCCGCTACGTTCGGGGAGGGGGACAGCATCCAAGGCTATCTCTGATCGTAACCGACGTTCCTACAACTGTGTGCACATACACCCTGTCAGATATGACAGTAGACGTGGTTGCAAGCGCCGTCTTACGTTAAAGCCGTATGACTAATAGTGGCTTGCCAACCGGAATGGATTGAATGTGATGCCAATCAGAATTTTGCTTGAAATTGCAGACATGGAACGCGACGGAAGTCCCGAGGTTGTTTTTTATCATTACGGCGATAACGCCACCGAAATGATGGACTACGACTACGCGCTATTTGCCTCTTCATCGCAGGCAAACGATCGCTATGACCTCCTTTCCGAAGAGGTTATCGATAGCGACGGGGATGGCGATATCGATAACCATGACAAGAGACTGTACTTGCAGTTGGCGGATGCGTTTGTGCAGTTCAGAGGTCTGAAGTCGACTCGATGAACACCGCTGACTCAACATGCGAGTCATGTCGTGCCAGCGGTCTGTCGACACATTTCGCTCAGTTATGCGAGGTGAGCTGCCCAAGATCGTCACCGGAGGTCTGCTTCATATCCTCTGTACGCAACTCGGCAACATCGGCAGCTTTCACTGGCGCACCCTTGTTGCCCCAGCTGCCACGAATGAAGCTCACCACATCCGCGACTTCCTGATCCGACAGGCGCCAGGCGAAACCGGGCATGGTGAAGGTCGATGGCGCGGTGTGCGTTGCCGGCAAAGTCCCGCCCTTGAGCACGATGTGGATCAGCGATGTCGGGTCATCCGTCTGCAGCACCGGATTGCCCGCCAGCGCCGGGAACACCCGGGTGTAGCCATGACCATCGGTACGGTGGCAGGCCGCGCAGTTGTCGATGTACACCGACGCGCCGCTTTGGCTGTCGTCACCGTTCCATAGCGCTTTGGCTACTTTCTCGTCGTACCGATGCGGCTGATCCGCCGGGTCATTGGCCGGCAGTGATTTGAGATAGCGGGCAATCGCGGTGAGGTCGGCATCGCTCATGTACTGCATGCTGTGGGTGACCACATCGCTCATGCCGCCGAACACTGCGCTGCGATCACTGCGCCCGGTCTTGAGAAACTGCACCAGTTGTTCTTCGCTCCAGCTGCCGAGGCCATCCTTGTGATCGCCGCGCAGGCTCTTGGCGATCCAGCCTTCCAGCGGTGCACTGCCGGCGAGGAATTCGCTGCCGTCCGCCGCGCTCAGGGATTTTTCCTGCATGGTCAGCGCGCGCGGGGTGTGACAGGCGCCGCAGTGGCCGAGGCCTTCGACCAGATATGCCCCGCGATCGATCACCGGATCGGCCGACGTGGCCTGGTAATCCTCGACCTTCGGTGCGAACAGCCAGCGCCAGCCCATCAGCGGCCAGCGCATGCTCAACGGCCAGGGAATATCGCTGGCCTTGTTCTCCTGCGCCACCGGTTCGACGCCGTGCATGAAGTAGGCGTACAGCGCTTGCATGTCGGCCTGGTTGACCCGCGCGTAGGACGGGTAAGGCATCGCCGGGTACAACGTGCTGCCGTTTTTGGCCACACCGTGGCGCACGGCCTGATCGAAGTCCTCGAAGCTGTAATCGCCAAGGCCGGTTTTATCCGGGGTGATGTTGGTCGAGTAGATCGTGCCGATCGGCGTCTCCATCGGCAGGCCGCCGGCGAACGGCTTGCCGCCCTTGGCGGTGTGACAGGCCACGCAGTCACCGGCGCGGGCGAGGTATTCACCTTGCTTGATCAGATTTTGATCAACATCGGCCGCATAAATTGCGGTGCTGCCGAGCAGGGCGAGGGTGGCGATAACGAAAGTTTTCATGGTCATCGCTCCTTAAGCCTGCACCAGCGGGCCGGGGTTTTTCAGGTATTGCTCGCGGATCGCTTTCGCCGACCAGTAGGTCAGCGCCGCCACCAGTCCGGTCGGGTTGTAGCCCAGGCCCTGCGGGAACGCCGAGGCGCCCGGGACGAATACGTTGTGCACGTCCCAGCTCTGTAAATAGCGGTTCAGCGCGCTGGTCTTCGGATCGGTACCCATGATTGCGCCACCGTTGAGGTGGGTGGTCTGGTACGAGGCGGTGTTGAAGTGGTCGCCGACCTGCTTGCCGATCACCGCAATGGCTTTCGGGCCCATGGCTTGGGCGATCTTGCCCATCTTCTCGACCATGAAGCGGTTCATCTTGATGTCGTTTTCCTGCCAGTCGAAGGTCATGCGCAGCAGCGGCAGGCCGTAGGCATCGCGGTACACCGGATCGAGATCGAGGTAGTTGCCACGGTAGGACTGATGCGCGCCGTGGGCGTCCATCGACACCTGGTGGGTGTAGTAATCGGCGGTGGCGCGTTTCCACGCGCTGCCCCAGGCCGGAGTGCCCGGCGGGTTCGAGGTGCCGGCAATCGGTCGACTGCCAGCCTGGTTGACCCACATCGGCGAGCCACCGACAAAGCCGTGCGGGCCGTGGTCGAAGTTGTCGGCGTTGAAATCGTCCACCGCCACGCCGTTGCCGCCAGCGCCGATGAAGTTGTTGGTGTGGGTGTCCTTGTCGAAAAAGGCTTTGATGGTGGCCATGTTCTGGTAGGCGAAGTTACGCCCGACCACGCCTTCGCCGCTGATCGGGTCGTAGGGTTTGCCGATCCCGGACAGCAGCATCAGACGCACGTTGTGCAACTGGAAGGCGCCGAGGATCACCAGATCCGCCGGCTGCTCGATCTCGCGGCCCTGGCCGTCGATGTAGGTGACGCCGGTGGCTTTGGACTTGCTGCTGTCGAGGTTGACCCGCAGCACATGGGAGTTGGGCCGCAGTTCGAAATTCGGCAGGGGCTTGAGCGCCGGCAGAATGTTCACGTTCGGCGAGGCCTTGGAATACATGTAGCAGACGTAGCCGCTGCAGAAACCGCAGAAATTGCACGGCCCCATCTGTGCGCCGTAGGGATTGGTGTACGGCCCAGAGGTATTTGCCGAAGGCAGGTTGTAAGGTTTGTAACCCACCTCTGTAGCCGCTTTACCAAACAGCTGTGCGGATACGGTGTTCTTCTGCGCTTCAAGCGGGAACGGGTTGGAACGGTCCGGCGCGTAGGGGTTGCCGCCCTTGCCCTGACCGACCAGTTGGCCCTTCACCGTCCAGGCCTGGCCGGAGGTGCCGAAGACTTTTTCCGCGAAGTCGAAAAACGGTTCCAGCTCTTCATAGCTGACGCCGAAATCCTGAATGGTCATGTCTTTGGGGATGAAGCTTTTGCCGTAGCGTTCTTCATAGTGGCTGCGCATGCGCAACTCGATCGGGTCGACGCGAAAGTGCACGCCAGACCAGTGCAGACCGGCGCCGCCGACGCCGTTACCCGGCAAAAACGCGCCCAACTGGCGGTTGGGCAGGGCGATGTCGTTGACGCTGTGGCGAATGGTCACCGTCTCTTTGGAGATGTCCTGAAAGAGTTTCTTGCGCACGCTGTAGGTGAGTTCGTCGATCACCTGCGGATAGTTGCCGTCGGGGTAAGTGTCCTGCATCGGCCCGCGCTCCAGCGCCAGCACGTTGAGGCCCGCCTCGGTGAGTTCCTTGGCCATGATCGCCCCGGTCCAGCCGAAACCGACGATGACTGCATCAACCTTCTTCAATACCGTTGCCATGCTTACGCCCTCTCGCCGCGAATCGACACTGCCGGGAAGGGGTATTGCTCGTTGCGTTCCACCCAATCCATGAAATCGGCGCGGGCGCCGGGGAAACCGATCATGGTCCAGCCGACCATGCCTTTATTGCCACCGTGGATCGGGTCGCAGAAGAAACCTTCCTTGGTGTTTTGCAGCAGCAGATTGAAGAAGATCTTCGCCGGCACCGCATCGAACTGCGGCTTGCCGGCTTCGAGTTGCTTGAGCAAATCGTCTCGGGTAGCGCTGTCTTGCTCGGCAAATGTTTTACCGCTGAGACCTTTTACCCACTGATCCGTGGCGGCGATGCCGAGGCGATAGATGTCTTTGGGTACCAGTTTGCTCTGCCAGCCCATCTCCGGCGCAGCGTCGGCATTGAATGGGCCTTGCATGTACCACAGGGCACCGGCGGCGTACGGCGTGTTCATCTGGCGGTCGATGTATTCCGGCACGCCGGCTTCAAGCGCGCCCGGGCCCTGCGCATCGCTGGGGATCAACTGGGCGACGGCGGCATTGATGAATGCCCATTCTTCAGCGGTGAAAAAGCTCGGCTGATAGTCACCAGCGACAGAGGCCGGTTTTGCTGCGGCCGGCGCCGGTGTGCTTTCAGGTGCGGCTTGCAGCACGCTGCTGCCCAGGCCGGTACCGGCAAGCGTGACCACCGGAATCAGGGTCAGGGATTTGCGCAAGAACTCACGCCGCGGGTTGTCTCGATCTTGATCAGACATGGGGGGCACCTCATCAGGCATAGAAGTCAGCCGCTTCTGCGAGCAGCTCGAGGAATTTTGCGTTGCGACGATCAGGGTTCGGTCGGGTAAAAGCCGTTCCCTCTGCAACATCATGTGACAAATGGTAGCAGGCTAAGCATCAAGAAAAACCGTTTGCACGGAAAAAAGCCCGGCGCGGCGACGATTCACGTTTCTTTGACGGCCGGCTCACGGCGCGTTGACCGCTCAAAAGCGAAGCTGCAATTCCTCCCATGAAGATTGCCGAAACGGTCAGCCCAGCATGTCTCGAGTGCGCTTTTTCCCCGCGTTATGTTTTTCGCTTGTTGCACTGTTGCATGGCATTGCCGCCCGGGCGGCCGACGCCACGCCATCTCGCCCGGCCGAGTGGGCGCAACCGGTAGAGGCGCAGTTCAACCTGTTCCGCATGTCACCGACGCTGTATCGCAGCGCCTTGCCCGACCGTAGCGCGGTGCCGCTGTTGAACGATCTGCATGTCGTCACCGTAATCAACTTCCTGCCTGACGCTGATAGCGACTGGCTCTCCGCGCCGGGCATCAAGCAGGTGCAACTGCCGTATCGCACCAACCACGTCGACGACAGCGATGTGCTCAAGGCTCTGCGCGCGATTCAGTCCGCCGAAGCCGACGGCCCGGTGCTCATGCACTGCAAGCACGGTTCTGACCGCACCGGTCTGATGGCGGCGATGTACCGCGTGGTGGTGCAGGGCTGGAGCAAAGAGCAGGCGCTCAAGGAAATGACCGAGGGCGGTTTTGGTGACAGTCAGCATTTCCACGACAGCGTGCGCTACGTGATGCAGGCTGATGTCGATCGGTTGCACGAAGCCCTGATCAATGGCGAATGCAGCACCAGTGCATTCGCCATGTGTTCGATGAAGAGCTGGTTCGACTCGGCGCACGTCCAGCGTTGATCAGCTCAATCGACTGGTGCAGGAAACAGCGCGCTGTCGATCGGTTTACCCAAGAACGCTTGCAGCGCGGCGGGGAGTGACTGTCTGTCTCCCGACAGCAGGTGCTTGCGCAGGTCCCGGCCCGTCTGTTCATTGAACAGACCTTCACGTTCGAAGCGTTTGAATGCCTCGCTCGCCAGCACACCCGACCATTTGTAGGCGTAAAGCGAAGCCTCGTAACCGGTGACCAGATAATCGCAGCTGTTGGCGAAGCGGCAGTAGGCTGGAATATGCAGGCCCGGGAATGCGCTTTGCACATCCGCCATCACTTGTTGAACAGTGCGACCGTCGCCGTGACTGCGATGCAGTTCGAAGTCGAACAGCGCGCTCAGCAGCAGCATCGCCGTCTCTCGGCTGCGCTGGATGTCGGTGGTGGAAAACGCGGCGTCGGCCTGCGTTTGCGACAGGCGCTCACCGCTCTGATGATGCGTACCCAGCCAGCGCAGGAATTGCCCGGATAGCGCCCATTTCTCGAACAGCTGCCCGACAAACTCGGCAGCGTCGCGGCTCAGATGCGAAATGCCGGACAGGTTGTAGTGCGGCGAACGTGTCAGCACGTGATGCAGGCAATGGCCGAATTCGTGCAGCAGCACGCGCAGATCCTGATGTGCCAGCAGATTCAGCCCGTCGGCGGCGGCCGTGTAATTGCATTGAAGCGAGGCTATCGGCAGTGATGGCCGGCCTTCCGCATTGATCCGTCGGTTGCGCAGTACACCTGTCCAGGCGTAGTCGGCGCCAGCGGCGCGGTGGAACGGGTCGATGTAGATGAAGCCGACCGCTTGCTCATGCTCGCTGACTTCGAACAGGCGCACGTTTTCGTTGAAAGTCTCCAGGCGAATATTTTCGCTGATCCTGATGCCGAACATGTGCTCACTGAAGCGGCACAGGCTCTGCAGTATGGCGTCCAGCGGAAAAAACAGGCGCAGGTCCTGCATCTCGCCGCCCAACTGCTTCAGGCGCAATTGCTCGGCGAGGAAGTCGTGATCCCACGCTTCTATCTGATCAATACCGTACTGGCGTGCAGAGGCTTGCAGGTCATCGGTTTCGCGCGCAAGCGCCGCTGCATTGAGGGCGATCTGCTGCTGCAGAAAACGGCGGACCTGGTCAGTATCCACGGCCATGCGATCGAGCAGTCGCAGCTGAGCGAAGTTGTCGAAACCCAACAGCCGGGCTTTGGCATGACGCGCCGCCAGCAGCTTGTGCAGCACCGGTCCGTTGTCGAAGCGGCCGGCGTATGGCCCCTGATCCGAAGCGCGGGTGCACCAGGCTTTGAAACACTCTTCACGTAAACCGCGGTGCCGCGCCCGCTTCATGACCTGATCGTAAGTGTTCTGATCGAGGGTCAGCCGCCACCCGGACAGGCCGGCCTTGTTGGCATTGGCGGCCAGATGCGCCTGCGTTTCGGCCGAAAGTCCTGCCAACAGCGCTGCATCGTCGATGTCCTTGCTCCATGCAGCGTTGACCGATCTGAGATTGCTCATGAAGCGCTTTTCCAGCAGATCGATTTCGCCGTTCAATCGCGTCAGATCCTTGTGCTGCGCACTCGACAATTCGCTGCCGGCCAAGTGAAACCTGCGCAGGATTTTCGCCAGCGAGGCTTTGCGTGCATCGCTGAAGCTGGCGGCTATGGAGCTCTGTGCCAATCGTTGATAAACCTGGAGCAACTGTCGATTGCCGGCCTTCGCAGCCTTGTAATGCTGCGCAGCGTGGGTGCTGAGCGCTTCCTGCGCCAACCACTCGGGATCATCGGCATGTCTGACCGAAAGGAATTCGATGATCGCCATGGTTTCATCCAGGCGCGCATCGGCTTCATCGATGGCAATGACCACGTCGTCCCAGTTGGGATGCTCAACCTGAGTGGCGATGACGTTTTCGATGATCAGCAGGTTGTCGGCAACGATGCGCTCGACTGCCGGCAGCAGATGTTCGGCGCGTATCGCCGACCAGGGCGGCAACTGCCATTGTTGCAGGAGTGGGTTGGTGTCAGGCATGGCGTCTTCCGTGAGAGAGGGCTGGATTGACCAGCCTAATCACGAAGCGCGGGGGCGAGGTGGTAGATAGTTACCGCCACCTGACGACGATCATCGGCAGGTGGCGGTAGTTGTCACTGTTGCTCGTCGGGCTTTTTCTTCAACTTGGGGTTGGGGAAGAACTGCACGGCCTGGACCTTTTTGTCGGCGGCAGGCTTCAGCGCACTGGTATTGACCCGCGTGCCCAGTTCTTTGGGCACCGACAGGCCCTGCTCGTTGAGGGTGTCGGAGTATCCGCAAGCCACGCATTCGCGGTGCGGCACGCCGTCTTCGTTCCACATCATCAACTTGTCCGGCTCGCTGCACGCCGGGCAGACCGCACCGGCGATAAAGCGCTTCTTGGTGATCACAGGGCCGTCGCTCATGCTGCCGCGTCCTCACTCAGGCCGCTGTGGCGCAACAGCGCGTCGATCGACGGCTCACGGCCACGGAAGTCGACGAACAGCACCATCGGTGCCTGCGAGCCGCCGCGCGCCAGAATCGCCTCGCGGAACGCCCGACCGGTTTCAGCGTTGAGCACGCCGTCTTCCTCGAATTTCGAGAAGGCGTCGGCGGACAGCACTTCAGCCCACTTGTAGCTGTAATAACCCGCCGCGTAACCACCAGCGAAAATGTGCGCAAAGCTGTTGGGGAAGCGGTTGTAAGCCGGTGGACGCATCACCGACACCTCGTCACGCACGCCCTCGAGCACTTGCGCCACGCTGCGGCCATCGCCATGGGTGGCATGCAGTTCGAAGTCGAACAGCGAAAACTCCAGCTGACGCACCATCATCAGCCCGGACTGGAAGTTCTTCGCCGCGAGCATTTTTTCCAGCAGGTCCTGCGGCAGTGGCTCGCCAGTCTCGTAGTGGCCGGAAATCAGCGCCAGGCCTTCCGGCTCCCAGCACCAGTTTTCCATGAACTGGCTCGGCAGCTCGACCGCGTCCCAGGCCACGCCGTTGATGCCGGATACGCCAGCGTGTTCGACGCGGGTCAGCAGGTGATGCAGGCCGTGGCCGAACTCGTGGAACAGGGTGGTCACTTCATCGTGGGTCAGCAGCGCCGGTTTGCCGCTGTCGGCCGGAGTGAAGTTGCACACCAGATTGGCCACCGGGCTTTGCAGCACGCCGTCGATGGTGCGGCGACGGTCGCGGGCGCCGTCCATCCACGCGCCGCCACGCTTGTTGGCGCGGGCATACAAGTCGAAAAAGAAGCGGCCGACGTGCTGACCGTTTTCCTTGATCTCGAACAGGCGTACGTCCGGGTGCCAAGTGTCGAAGCCTTTCTGTTCGGCGATCTCGATGCCGTACAAACGCTGGACGATGGCGAACAGGCCGCTGAGGACTTTATCGATCGGGAAGTAGGCTCGCAGGGTTTCCTGAGCGACGCTGTAACGCTGCTCGCGGAGTTTTTCGCCGTAGAAACCACTGTCCCAGCTTTGCAGATCGGCGCAGCCCTGTTCGGCAGCGTAAGCGCGCAGCTGTTGCAGATCCTGCGCGGCGAACGGCTTGCTGCGCTGGGCCAGATCGCGCAGGAAGCTCAGCACCTGATCGCTGGATTCGGCCATTTTCGTCGCCAGACTCAGTTCGGCGAAACTGGCGAAGCCCAGCAGTCGGGCCAGTTCCTGGCGCAGGTCGAGGATCTCTTCCATCACCGGGCCGTTGTCGTTCTGCCCGGCATTCGGGCCTTGATCCGAGGCACGGGTGCAGTAGGCGGCGTAGACTTCTTCGCGCAGCGCGCGGTCTTGCGCGTAGGTCATCACCGCGTAATAGCTGGGGAATTCCAGAGTGATCAACCAGCCATCCAGACCTTTGGCCTGGGCGGCGGCAGCCATCTGCGCCTTGGCCGAATCGGTCAGGCCGGCGAGGGCGGCTTCATCGGTAATGTGTTTGGTCCACGCCTGAGTGGCGTCGAGCAATTGGTTGGAGAAGCGGCTGCCGAGCTCGGACAGCTTGCTCTGCACTTCGGCGTAACGTTTCTGCTCGGCTTCCGGCAGATCGATACCCGACAGACGGAAATCGCGCAGGGCGTGTTCCAGAATGGTTTTTTGCGCGACGTCGAAACTGGCAGCTTCCGGACTGTTGGCCAACGCCTCATACGCCTGGAACAGTTCGCGGTTCTGGCCCATTTCGGTGGAGTAGGCGCTCAGGGCCGGCAGGCACGACTCATAGGCTTCACGCAATTCGGCGCTGTTGCACACGGCGTTAAGATGGCTGACCGGGCTCCATGCCGCACCGAGGCGATCATTGAGTTCGTCCATCGCCAATACCAGACCGGCCCAGGTCGGGTTCTTGCCCTGGGTCTTGAGGATCTCGGCGATGGCGGCGCGGTTGTCCGCGAGGATGGTTTCGATGGCGGGCAGGACGTGTTCGGCACGGATCGTGGAGAACGGCGGCAGGTCGTAGGACTGCAAAAGAGGGTTGTTCACGCTCACGGTTGGCACCTTGGCTGGAAGAAACATGCGCCCATCTTAATTACAATCGACACTCACCGCAGCTATCGGCGACAGAGAGAGAACTAATCGTGTCCCTTCGCAAATACCAGAATCACACCCCCCGCCTGAGCAACGGCGCATTCGTCGACGGTTCGGCGGTGGTGATCGGCGACGTCGAAATTGGCGCAGACAGCTCGGTCTGGCCGCTGACGGTGATCCGTGGCGACATGCACCGCATCCGCATCGGTGCGCGCACCAGCGTGCAGGATGGCTGCGTGCTGCACATCACCCACGCCGGCCCGTTCAACCCGGACGGTTTTCCCTTGCTGATCGGCAATGACGTGACCATCGCCCACAAGGTCATGCTGCACGGCTGCACCGTTGGCAGCCGCGTATTGATCGGCATGGGCAGCATCGTCATGGACGGCGCCGTGGTCGAGGACGACGTGATCATCGGCGCCGGCAGTCTGGTGCCGCCGGGCAAGCGCCTGCAGAGCGGCTTCCTGTATGTTGGCAGCCCGGTCAAGCAAGTGCGCCCGCTGACCGATAAGGAAAACGCCTTCTTTACGTACAGCGCGGCGAACTACGTCAAGCTCAAGGACCTGCATCTGGCCGAAGGCTACGACCAGCTCTGAATTGCCCTACACCAGCTCAGGAACTCTCATGCATTACCAGACCGTACTGTTCGACCTCGATGGCACCCTGACCGACCCGCGTGAGGGCATCACCCGCTCAATTCAATTTGCCTTGGCCAATCTCGGCATCGACGAACCGGACCTGAGCAAACTGGAACACTTCATCGGCCCGCCGCTGCTGCAAGCGTTCATGCAGTTCTACGACTTCGACGAGGCCAAGGCCTGGGAAGCGGTGAATTTCTATCGCGAGCGCTTCAAGGTCACCGGCCTCTACGAGAATCGGGTGTTCGACGGGGTCACGCCGTTGCTGGAGACTTTGAGCGGGCAGGGGCGGCAGTTGTACATCGCAACGTCCAAGCCGTGGGTGTTCGCCCGCGAGATCGCCCGGCACTTTGACTTCGCCCGCCACTTCAAGGTGATCTACGGCAGCGAGCTGGACGGCACGCGGACCAACAAGGTTGAGCTGATTGCGCACTTGCTTGAGGAAGAAGGCCTGGACCCGGCGCAGACCCTGATGATCGGCGATCGCAAGCACGACCTGATCGGCGCGCGCAGCAATGGCCTGGATGCGGCGGCGGTGGGCTATGGGTTTGGCAGTTTTGAAGAGCTGAATGCCGAGGCGCCGGCTTATCACTTTGAAACCTTGGACGAGTTGCATCAGGCGTTTTTGCAGCGCTGATGAAATAGCCTTCGCGAGCAGGCTCGCTCCCACAGAGGCAGCGCGATCCAATGTGGGAGCGAGCCTGCTCGCGAAAGAGCCGTTATGCCTCCGAGTTCCTTAGGACTGGGCCAGCGCTTCCAGCGCCGCCTTACGCTCATCAACCGGCAATCGCCCCAACCGCTCAACCTCGGCATAAAACCTCAGCCAATCCTCACCCACCTGCCTGAACAGCGCCGCAAACGCCGGCACCCACTGGTCATACAGCCCGAACGGCAACAACCGCGCATTGTTCAGCGGCGCATTGACCCAGGCGTCATAACGTTTGTCCCCGGCCCACTGACTGTCGCGCATGACCCGATACTCCCGGCGCAAGCGCTCGAATTCAGCTGCTTTGCGCTCACGCATCTGCTCAACCGACAGCGGCTGCGCATAGAGCTTCTCCAGTCTTGAACGCGTGTCGAGTACCAGTTCGATGAACTGGTCACGCTGCTTGAGCCTGGAATCCGACTCTGCCGGTAGCCCGCGAAACGTGCGCCATTGCCGCGTGCCTTCCTGCTCGACGAAGGTGGCGAAAGACTCGTTGAATTCAGTGTCGTCCTTCACATAGAACTTCTGGTGCGCCAGTTCATGAAAGATCAACGTGGCCAGCCGTTCGTCGCCCCAGCCCATCATCGAATTGAGAATCGGGTCATTGAACCAGCCGAGCGTCGAGTACGCCTCGACCCCGCCGATCGACACGTCCATGCCCTGCAAGCGCTGAAGCGCCGCTTCGCCACGGGCGGCGCTCTGGCTGTAGTAGCCGCGATAGGCCACGCAGCCGGCAATCGGGAAGCAGTGATTCTGCGGCGTCAGGGAAAACTCTGCGGTGGCGAACACGTTCCACACCACGAACGGGCGACCGATGTCGGCGTACAGACGATAGCTCTGGTTGTCCGGCAAGTGCAGATGCTCGCTGGCGAACGTGCGGGCCTTTTGTGATTGAGCCAGATGCGCGCGCAATTTGGCATCGCGGCTGGGGTCGGCAATGACTTTTTCGACCGGCTCCCGTGCGCGCAGCAATTGCAGTTGGCCGCTGGCCAACTGGCTGTAATAGCTGACGCTGGTGCAACCGTTGAGCAACAAAAACAACACACCCGGAAACAAAATCGGAAAAACGCGATCAAGTAACCCAAGGCTGGAAAACGGCCTGATCAAAATAAGAAATTCCCCGGAAAGTCTGCCCCAAGACTATCCCGCCTCAAGGAGCACCGCTATGCGCATGTTGATGCTGACAGGAGGCCTGCTGATGCTGGCCGGTTGTGCCGGTTTCGGAATGCCCGACCCCGACCCTTCGCAAGCCTGGATCGATCTTGACGCTCGCCAACACGACACGGCGCTGCAAGCCGTGCAAGTCGATGCTACCCAGGCCATCGACAAACGCTATTTCGAAGTGCAGCCCGGCAGCCATGAGCTGAAGGTGCGCTACCAATTCCCGGTCGAGGCCACCAACATCGGCCCGAATGCCGAACCGCTGTGGCGCGATTGCCAGATGAGCGTGAAATTCAAGGATTTCAACGCCGGCCAGCGCTATCAGTTGCAGGCGGGCAGTATCGGCTTCCGGCCTTGGGCCAAGCTTTATGACGAACAGCGCAAGGTTGTCGGCCAGGGCACACCGGCGGGCTGTCAGAGCAGTTGATCGGCGCTATGCTGCAAATCCCGTCAAAGGATATCGATCATGCGCAAGTTGACGACATTGCTGGCCGCCAGTGTGCTCGCCGGTTGTCAGAGCCCGTTGCCAGCGGCCGATCCAGACAAAGCCTGGGTCGACTTCGCCATGCCTACCCCCGGCGGCAAGGTGCTGATGGCCGAGCGCCTGGATAAACAGCGCTTGCGCGACGGACGGTTTTTTCAGGTGACGCCCGGTAGTCATGAGCTCACCGTGCGCTTTGACTTCGAAGTATTCGGGGGTGGTCAGGGCATGGATACCGATCCGCAAGAGCGGCTGTGTTACATGACGGTGCCCTATGAACACTTCGAGGCCGGGCAGCGTTACCGCCTTGAGGCCCGATCGCTGGCCTTCACGCCAAGTGCACGCTTGATCAATCGTCAGGGGCAGATCGTTGCCAACGAGCGGCAGATCAATTGCGTGCCGTGATAGGCAATCAGCTATCGTTTCTCTGATAGATAATCCGCTTGGTGCCGTTCTCGCAAGAACCGACGATCATGGCCGAGTCGTGCTGCTTCGCCTCTTCTGCCGTGATGATTTCAAGGGTGTACGTTGGGATCGCCTTCGCCTGGATCTTGATCTCGATCTCCTTTCTAAGCTCCTCGCATTTTTTGGGGGCTGCGATAGCGGACGTGGCCAGTGCACTGCAAAGAATCGCCAAGCCAATACGTTTCATCGATGAAGCTCCTTGAGGCAGCGCGCACGGGTGTGCGCTGAAGCTGCTGTCGATTATTCGACCACATTTCTGCTGAGCGGGTTCTGACTTTGCTCACACCTTGTACTGATTGCCGGTTGCTGAGTTGAATCAGAGGCCGCCTTCGCGAGCAGGCTCGCTCACACACTGGATCTGCGACGTGCACAAATCCCCTGTGGGAGCGAGCCTGCTCGCGAAAGCGTCAGCCCGGCAAACGCCGAATCAGCTGACGAGCGAAGCCTCAAGGGTGATCTTCGCATTCAGCACCTTGGAAACCGGGCACCCTTCCTTGGCCTTGTTGCTCAGCTCTTCAAACTGCTGCTGAGTTGCGCCCGGGATTTTCGCCTTGAGAATCAGCTTCACCGCAGTGATCGCGAAGCCGCCGTCAACCTGATCGAGGGTGACTTCGGCGTTGGTGTCGATGCTGTCTGCCTTCAGGCCGGCATCGCCGAGAATCATCGAAAACGCCATGGAGAAGCAGCCGGCGTGGGCCGCGCCGATCAGTTCTTCCGGGTTGGTGCCTTTGCCGCCTTCGAAGCGCGCCTTGAAGCCGTAAGGTGCTTCGCGCAGTACGCCGGTTTCGGTGGAGATCGAGCCGAGACCGGTTTTCAGGTCGCCTTCCCAATGCGCCGATGCCTTTTTCACGATAGCCATGTCTGCCTCCTCAAATATGGCGCGGAACGCCGCGCCGTCGCGGTTTTTACTAGCAAGGCTTCTGAGGATAGACGGCGGAACAAAGTTCAGCCTGGCTGAATCGTTGACTTTTTTAGTAGGAAATTTCGTCGCTGCTATTGAATCTCGGGTATATGCCCTCATTCCATAAAACACGCTTATGGATTTGGCAGGTTTTCGTTCGCAAGAAAAACCTGCCTCCCCACCCGGAGATGCAGGTTCATGAAAAAACTGTCCGACGTTAAATTTTCCACTCTCGACCTGGTGCCGGTGCGCGAAAACGGCAGCGCGGCGCAATCGCTGCGCAACTCGCTGGACCTGGCGCAGCATGCCGAGAAATTCGGCTACACGCGCTTTTGGGTCGCCGAACACCACAACATGGACGGCATCGCCAGTTCGGCCACTTCGGTGTTGCTCGGCTATCTGGCCGGAGGCACGTCGACGATCCGCGTCGGTTCCGGCGGGGTGATGCTGCCCAACCATGCGCCGCTGGTGATTGCCGAGCAGTTCGGCACCCTCGAGAGCCTGTACCCGGGACGCATCGACCTGGGTCTGGGCCGCGCGCCCGGCTCTGACCAGATGACCGCCCGCGCCTTGCGCCGTGAGCGCTCGGGCAGCGCTGACGACTTCCCTGAAGACGTTGCCGAACTGATGCGCTACCTCGGCCCGCGCACCCCTGAGCAACGGGTGATCGCCATGCCCGGCACCGGCACCAACGTGCCGGTCTGGCTGCTCGGCTCAAGCCTGTTCAGTGCGCAATTGGCGGGTGAGCGCGGCTTGCCTTACGCCTTCGCCTCGCACTTCGCGCCGCGCTTCATGCACGAGGCGATCCGCATCTACCGCAATCACTTCAAACCGTCGGCGGTGCTCGACAAGCCGTACGTAATGCTCGGCGTGCCGCTGGTGGCAGCGGATACCGATGAGCAAGCCGATTACCTGGCGACGTCGGTGTACCAGCGCATTCTTGCATTGATGCGTGGCCAGAGCCTGGTGCAGCGCCCACCGGTGAAAACCATGGACGGCCTGTGGCTGCCCCACGAACGTGAAGCGGTGGGCGATTTCCTCGGCCTCGCCATGGTCGGCGGCCCGCAGAAGATCCGCGCCAAGCTTGAGGTGCTGATCGAGCAGACCCAGGCGGACGAGCTGATTTTCACCAGCGATTTGTATGAGCATGCTGATCGCGTGCGCTCGTACGAGCTGCTGGCGCAGGTGATGAAGGGCTAAGATTCACCACACATACCTTGTGGGAGCGAGCTTGCTCGCGAAGACGGAGTGTCAGGCACTCGATATGTCGACTGACCCACCGGTTTCGCGAGCAAGCTCGCTCCCACATCGGGCACATGGAGCCCACAAAAAAGCCGACGCATCCACGTCGGCTTTTGTATTTCAGGCGCAATCAACCGCGTTTGTAGACGATGTCCTTGCTGCCGCCTTCGCAACTGCCGACGACGTCACCATCAGCCGCCGCACCCTTGTCGACAACCTCCAGCGAATAACCGGAAACGCCTTTGGCGTCGAGCTTCGCGGCGATTTCGCTTTTCAGCTCTTCACATGGCTTGCCGGCTGCAAACGCACCACCCGCAAGGCTCAACAAACCTACTGCCAACATGAACTTCTTCATCGGTCGCACTCCCTGGTCGGATTGAAAGAGGCGGGCATCGAGTCATCCACCCGATGCGCTCACCTTGTAGCGCTTTGCCATTCCCTATGGCACTCGGCCAGCGCGCAAGTTCAGAAGACTAGCTCAAACTCAGCTGGCGGCAATCTTGAAGCCGACTTTCAGCGTGACCTGAAAGTGCGCTACCTGGCCATTTTCGATGTGGCCACGGGTTTCGGTCACTTCAAACCATTCCAGATTGCGCAGGGTCTTGTTCGCCTCGGCCAGTGCATTGTTGATGGCGTCTTCGATGCTGGTGGTGGACGAGCCGACCAGCTCGACTTTCTTGTAGGTGTGATGGTCACTCATGGCGATCTCCTTGGGTTGGAATGGCGTGTGAAATTGAGCCTAGCAGGCAATTGCACTGATGATTTCGGCGCCGCTGCGCTGCCGAAGTTCAGAATTTCTGCACTTTCTCGAAGTGGTGAAGTCCCAACCAACACACGCCACTCATCACCAATGCAGGAGAGCCACCATGGCCAACACCTCTTTACGTAAAGCCTCGTTGCAAAGCATGGAAGCCGAGATCGAGAGTCTGCTCAAATCGTTGGAAAGCTTGAAAGACGATGCTTCGGACGAGTCGCGCAAGACCCTCAAGGCGCTGAAAAGCAATGCCGAAAGTGCACTGAAACATTCCCGTCATCTGCTCAGCGACGCGTACGAAGAAGTCAAAGTGAAAACCCGCGAGACCGGCATTGCCACTCGTGACTATGCGCAGGAACACCCGTGGACCACAGCCGGTGTGGCTGTCGGCGCAATCGGTCTGCTCGCTGCCTACTTTGTGTTCAAACGCGGTGAGTGATCAGTCTGGCGCAGCTCGTTTTTGAGCCATTGCGCCAGTTGCCGGGCGCGTCCGTCTGCGGCGCGCTTGGGTAGCCACAACGCCAGTTGCGCCGGGGTTTCGCAGAAGCCCCACGGCGCAACCAGGCGACCCGCCTTCAGATCTTCGATTACCAGCGGCTCCGGCGCGATTGCCACGCCGAGACCTGCAACAGCCGCCTCCAGCAAATAATACAAATGCTCAAAACCTTGCCCGAGCTTCAACGCCTTGGGATCGAGGTGGTTTTGCTGCGCCCAGCTGGGCCAGGCTTGTGGGCGAGAGGTGGTGTGCAGCACGGGCTCATCAAAAAGATCTGCGGCCACAGCGGTGTGCAGCTTCTGATAACCGCTATACAACGGGCTCATCACCGGGCCGATGCGTTCCGCCGCCAGTTCATAGACCTGCATATCGGCCGGCCACGGTGGCTCGGCGAACAGCAACAACGCATCAAGGCCCGGGCGCCGGGGATCGAGATCACCTTCACCGGCAGACAGGTGCAGACGCAGATCCGGCAAATCGGCATTCAGCCGCCCCAGACGCGGAATAAACCAGCGCGCCAGCAGGCTCCCCGAACAACCCAGCACGAACGGCGCATCCGCTGTGCTTTGCGTCAGTTCGGCGCAAACACTGCGCAACCGATCGAACGCCTCCGCGCTGGCATCGCGCAGACGCGCTCCGGCATCTGTGAGTTTCAAGCCGCGTCCGTCCTTGACGAACAGGCTCACGCCGAGATGTTCTTCAAGCACCTTGAGCTGGCGGCTGACCGCGCCGTGGGTGACGTGCAGCTGTTCGGCAGCCTGACTCACACTGTTCAGACGAGCGGTGGCCTCGAAGGCGCGCAAGGCATTCAGCGGGGGAAGGTCATGGCTCATGGTATCTGTGAGTTTTCCTGACAGGTTTCGGCGATCTTATCGGTTTTCAGCCTGGAAAGTCAGGGGTAGAGTGGTCGTCATTGTCTTCTGACCGAATTCACCTGGAGCGACCCATGACCCAGACTTCGAACACCTCTGATCTGCGTAACGGCCCTGACGCCAACGGCCTGTTCGGTGCGTTCGGTGGCCGTTATGTAGCGGAAACCCTGATGCCGTTGATCCTCGACTTGGCTCGCGAATACGAAGCGGCCAAGGAAGATCCGGCATTCAAGGAAGAATTGGCCTACTTCCAGCGTGATTACGTCGGACGTCCGAGCCCGCTTTATTTCGCCGAACGCCTGACCGAGTTCTGCGGCGGCGCGAAGATCTACCTCAAGCGTGAAGAGCTGAACCACACCGGCGCGCACAAGATCAACAACTGCATCGGCCAGATTCTGTTGGCGCGGCGCATGGGCAAGAAGCGCATCATCGCCGAAACCGGCGCCGGCATGCACGGCGTGGCCACGGCCACCGTTGCTGCGCGTTTCGGTCTCGATTGCATGATCTACATGGGCACCACCGACATCGAACGTCAGCAGGCCAACGTCTTCCGCATGAAGCTGCTCGGCGCTGAAGTCATTCCGGTCGTGGCCGGCACCGGCACTCTCAAAGATGCGATGAACGAAGCCCTGCGTGACTGGGTGACCAACGTCGACAACACTTTCTATCTGATCGGCACTGTGGCCGGCCCACACCCTTATCCAGCAATGGTCCGCGACTTTCAGGCCGTCATCGGCAAGGAAACCCGCGATCAGCTGCAGGCTCAGGAAGGTCGTCTGCCGGACAGCCTGGTGGCGTGCATCGGTGGCGGTTCCAACGCCATGGGCCTGTTCCACCCGTTCCTCGATGACAAGAGCGTGGAGATCATCGGCGTCGAAGCCGCCGGTTACGGCATCGAAACCGGCAAGCACGCGGCCAGCCTGAACGGCGGGGTGCCGGGCGTGCTGCACGGTAACCGCACGTTCCTGCTGCAGGACGACGATGGCCAGATCATCGACGCCCACTCGATTTCCGCTGGCCTCGATTACCCGGGCATCGGCCCTGAACACGCCTGGTTGCACGACATCGGCCGCGTCCAGTACACCTCGGTGACCGACGACGAAGCCCTCGAAGCGTTCCACAAATGCTGCCGTCTGGAAGGGATCATTCCTGCCCTGGAAAGCGCCCACGCCCTGGCCGAAGTGTTCAAGCGCGCACCGAAGCTGCCGAAGGATCACCTGATGGTGGTCAACCTCTCGGGCCGTGGCGACAAGGACATGCAAACCGTGATGCACCATATGCAACAGTCGCAGCAGGAGAAACACTGATGAGCCGCCTGCAAACCCGCTTTGCCGACCTCAAGCAACAGAACCGCGCGGCGCTGGTGACCTTTGTCACTGCCGGTGATCCTGACTACGACACTTCGCTGGCGATCCTCAAAGGCCTGCCTGCCGCAGGTGCCGATGTGATCGAGCTGGGCATGCCGTTCACCGATCCGATGGCCGATGGCCCGGCAATCCAGTTGGCCAACATTCGCGCCCTGGGCGCCAAACAGAATCTGGCGAAAACCCTGCAAATGGTTCGCGAGTTCCGTGAAGGCAACAGCGACACGCCGCTGGTGTTGATGGGCTACTTCAACCCGATTCACAAATTCGGCGTCGAGCGTTTCATCGCCGAAGCCAAAGAGGCTGGCGTCGATGGCCTGATCGTGGTCGACATGCCACCAGAGCACAACGAAGAGCTGTGCGACCCGGCGCAGGCTGCTGGCCTGGACTTCATCCGCCTGACCACGCCGACCACTGATGACGCGCGTCTGCCGCGCGTGCTCAACGGCAGCTCCGGTTTCGTCTACTACGTGTCGGTGGCCGGTGTCACCGGTGCCGGTGCAGCGACTCTGGAACATGTGGAAGAGGCGGTTTCACGTCTGCGTCGGCATACCGATCTGCCGATCAGCATCGGTTTCGGTATCCGTACGCCGGAGCAGGCTGCGGCCATCGCGCGTCTGGCTGACGGTGTGGTGGTGGGCTCGGCGCTGATTGATCACATCGCCAGTGCCGATACGCCTGAGCAGGCCATCGATGGTGTGTTGAGTCTGTGTTCGGCGCTGTCCCAAGGCGTGCGCAAAGCTCGCGTCTAAAGCCGCAGGGAAATAGAAAAGGCTTCAGAACAGGCGTTCTGAAGCCTTTTTTGTGCTCAGGGTAATTGCAGTCCGCCCGAGGCCTTGTGCAGTTTGCGCAGATGCTCGCCAATCTGCTTGACGTTGGCCTCGCTGGCGGCAATCTCGGCCGCCCGCTTGGGTTCAAGCAGCTTGCGCACTTCGGTATCGAGATCGCCGGACAGGGCCAGCAGCTTCTTCTGCCGCTGGCTGCTTTCCGCTTCCAGTCGGGCGAACTCGCTGGGCTGCGGTAGTCCGTAACCTTTGGAGTCGAGCAGTTCCGCCGGGCGGCTGAGGAAGCCACTGTTGGCGAGGATCTCCTGCAAGGTCGCGTTGGCTTTGTCCATGCCGCCGTTTTCCAGCTCGCGGGCGCCGAGGTAGCGTTGCTTGACCTCGTCCTGGGCCAGCAATAACTGCCGGCGGAAACTGGCTTGCTCCAGCAGCAACAGGGCCGCACTGGTGCGCAGGTCGGCGCGATCGAACCATTCGCGGCGTTGCTCAGCGCTGAGTGACAGCCAATCCTCGACAGTGGTCTGCTTGATCGGCAGCTGCTTCTTCAATACATCGAACATCGCTTGATAGCGATCGCGGAACGAGTCGAAGCGGTAACCCAGGCGCAGCGCTTCTTTCGGATTGTCGAGCACACTGGTATCGGCCAGACCACGGCCCTTGAGCACTTCCAGCAAGCCGTTGGGCATGATGCTGTCTAGCCCGACCAGTTGGCTGTTATTGCTGCCGCTGCGCAACAGTTTCAAACCCTCTACCGCGCAGTTGTTGGACAGGAAGAAATAGTTGCCGTCGTAGCTCCAGTGCATCTCGGCAGCATGTTCGACGACGCCTTCGATTTCCTCGCGAGACAGGTTCAGCGGCACCGAAGCGAGGCTGCGCAGCTCGGTCTTGGTGTATTCGTCGATCACTTGCGCCAGCGGCAACACGAACAGCCGCGACGGGTATTTGCCGACCAGTCCGTCCCAGCTCGACAGCTGTACATCGCCAACGAAGGCGCGATAGGACAGCACCAGGTGTTGATCGAGGTCGAGGCGGCAATCCGGGCCACGCGGGCGACCGGGGGCGCAGATCACCAGGCGCAACATGCTGTGGCCCCAGCGGCTGACCCAGTTCTGATTGGCCTCGGCCAGCAGGTAATCGACAGCGTAGACGCGCTCCGGATCGACTTGCCCCAGAGGCTGCTTGGCGAAGTCATTGCCCGCATTGAGAAAGGCAAAGCTCTTGCTGCAGCTGTCCTGCGCTGGCGGCGCCCAGCCGAAATGTTCCTTGTAGTAGCGATACAGCGCCGGGCGGCGGCAGGCGTAGCTCGGGTCGAGGAGGAAGTACTCCATGTTGACCGCGACAAATTCCTTGGGACTGGAGATCTCGTAAAGATCCGGACTGCGGGCGATCTGGCGGTTGTGTTGTTCACGCTCGCCACGGCGGCCGACGTATTGCTGCCACCCGGCGAGGTCAAGCAGGCGCGGGTCGTCGCTGATGGTGAAGCGGCGACCGTTCTGCCCGCGACACTCATCGGGAATGCCGATCAGCCCGGCGCTGTTGAAGCGTCGGGTGCAGCGTTGGATCAACGTGCGCTCGGCGCTCGGCCATAAACGCGCGCGATCATAAATGTGGGTGATTTCGTGCAGCACCGTGGCGAGGAGTTCCTGGCGCACAGTGCCGTGGGGGCGATTGGTTTTCTCTTTCGCCACGCTGCCATCGGTGAGACCGGCGAGCAGTTTGCGATTCAGATCGAGCTCGGACACCAGCGTCGCCTGCCCGTAAGCGTTGGCAGGCATGTCGTCGGTCCAGCCGACGTCGATGCGCCGATCCAGCCGCTCGATGAAGCTCGGCGGCAGTTTCGCCATCGCCTCATCGATCAGCGCCTGACTGGCCTGTTGTTGAGCCGGGCTCAGACCCTCGGTCTTGAGCCGCAATTGCAGGCCGGCGTGGGCGCTGTTGCCGAGCAGCAACAATGCCCCGGCCAGCAGCCAGGCGCCAACGGACTTCACAGCGCGAGAATGGCTTCGGCGAGTACCTGATCACTGGCGTCGCGCGCTTCCGGCACGCGATTGCGCAAGGTGTTGAGGGCGGCTTCGAGGTGCGCGCCACGGATGTCGCCGTTGCTGGCGACGAAACTGGCGGCGTCGTCGTGGGCTTCGCGGATGATTTTCGAATCGCGAATCGACGTGGTGGTATCGGAAGTGAAATCGATGCTGCGCTGGGAGGCACGAACGATGATGTTACTGGTGGCTACCAGGGTGTGCGCCTGGGCCACATCGGCCAACACAAACAGGCCAAGGGCGGCAGCAATCAGCGGGCTACGCATGGAACGACTCCGGAAGGACAAGGATAACTATTGGACGAGAATTGCTTCTGCCAGTTCAA
Source organism: Pseudomonas sp. PS01270 (assembly GCF_029959775.1). Lineage (NCBI taxonomy): Bacteria > Pseudomonadati > Pseudomonadota > Gammaproteobacteria > Pseudomonadales > Pseudomonadaceae > Pseudomonas > Pseudomonas sp. PS01270. Next base: position 44,797 of record NZ_JASCPT010000020.1, read on the forward strand.
GGTCGCTGGCATGAAGTTTCGGCCGGGTTTTGCGCAGGTAGTGCAGCGCGGATTCCAGCCGTGCGCCTCGCCATTCACCGTCACTGGCAACAAAGGCGGCCGCATCATCATGGGCGGCGCGCAGCAGTTTACGGTCGAACGGCGCAGAAGACACCATGCTGGTCGCGTAACCGCTGACCACCGTGCCTTGGGTCGACGCATTGAAAGCATCGAAGGCGTTGGCGGACATCGCCCAGCAGGCCGTGAATAAAGTAGAAGAGATGAGCAGGTTTGGAAGAAAGCGCATGGGACTCGACAACTGTTAACGAGCCTGAAGGCTAGCGCAAATGCCCGGGTCAGAGCCAGCGTTGAAACATCGGGACACGGCTGGCGTGTCCCGCAATACCGCAAACGATCAGAGCGTCAGAATGGCCTGAGCCAATTGGGCATCGGTGGCATTGAGTTGTGGCGCCTGATGGCGGATGTGATCGAGCGCACTTTCCAGTTTCACCCCGCGGATATCGCCTTCGCTGGCCACGAAGCTGGCGGCATCGTCGCGGGCGGCAAGAACGATCTTGTCGTCACGGAACGAGGAGGTCACATCGGAAGTGGCGTCGGAAGTGGCTTTCAGCGCGCCGACGATCGAGTCGGTGGTGACGATGAAGCTGGTAGCGCTGGCGTTGGCAGCCACGGCCAGCAGGGCGGCGGCACTGAGCAGGCGAAGACGGGTCATGATGGAACTCCTTTGGATAAACCGTAGTGAGAGGTGGCTCGGTATCTGAGGAGTCAGACGCCTGTTGCGCAACGTTCGCCACGTTCTGCATGGATATTAGGCTGCCAGATGCGGTTCGCCCAGTGGTGGCCAGTGATACTCCAAAGGTTCTGGGTAACTGTACCGGTATATTCAAGTATTTCGTAAATTGTACCTGTACTCGTTCATATATGCGTTTTAGAGCATTCAAGGCCCCTGAAACGACAAAACCCGTCGTGGTTGCCCACGACGGGTTCTGCTTGTGCAATTCGGGTTGCTGGCGGTGGGTCTGACGACCAGAGCCAGCGACGCTGCTTAGCGCCAGAACGGCTTGCTCAGCTCTTCGTAGCGTTGTGCTTCGCTGATACCGGCGTCGGCCAGCAGACGCGAATCCAGACGGGCCAGTTGGTGGCGGCTGGAGATGCGGCGCTGCCACAACATCAGGTTGGCAATAACGCGCAGAGGCAGGGAAGCCTGGGTGTTTACAGCTTTGTCTTCGAAGAACAGTTCGGAACTGAGTGTACGTTCCATGGTTGACATCCTTCCGCTTGTGGCGGGATCAGGTAGTGGTTTGACTGGTGCCCATGATCCTCTCGTTTGGATAGTCTCTGTAGATACAGTTCATTTGTATTGTGAGTGAGCAGTTAACTGTTTATGGATGGTGTACGGGTCGAAATTGAGCAAACTGTACCTGTCCGCACTTGATTGGTGCATTTCGGCTTGTATCAGGAGGTTGAGTAGGAGTTTGCGGTAGGAAAAGACCGGTACAGCAGTACAGTTTTTGGTGATCCTGTTCTTTGCGAACATCCACCGACGCAAAACTGTGTTTGCCTCGGTGGTTATCTGTGTGAATCACACCGCCAGCATGCGCCCGGTTTCTTCCAGGTTCATATGCCACCTCAGTGCTTCGCGCAGAATGTGCGGGGTATGACCGCCGATTGCACAGGCAGCGCTGAAGTAATCATTCAGTGCCTGGCGGAAGTCCGGGTGCACACAGTTGTCGATGATCACTCGTGCACGCTCCCGTGGCGCCAGGCCACGCAGGTCGGCGAGGCCGACTTCGGTCACCAGGATGTCGACGTCATGCTCGGTATGGTCGACGTGGCTGACCATCGGCACCACGCTGGAAATCGCGCCACCCTTAGCGATCGATTTGGTCACGAATACCGCCAGATGCGCATTGCGCGCGAAGTCGCCGGAGCCGCCGATGCCGTTCATCATCCGCGTACCGCAGACATGGGTGGAGTTGACGTTGCCGTAGATGTCGAACTCCAGCGCAGTGTTGATGCCAATGATGCCCAGACGCCGCACCACTTCCGGGTGATTGGAGATCTCCTGCGGCCGCAGAATCAGTTTGTCCTTGTACTTCTCCAGGTTGCCGAACACGTCGCTGTTGCGCCGCTCGGACAGGGTGATCGAGCTGCCCGAGGCAAAGCTCAGCTTGCCGGCATCGATCAGGTCGAAGGTCGAGTCCTGGAGCACTTCCGAGTACATGGTGAGGTCTTCGAACGGCGAGTCGATCAAGCCGCACATCACCGCGTTGGCGATGTTGCCAATCCCGGCTTGCAGCGGGCCGAGCTTGTTGGTCATGCGCCCGGCCGCAACTTCCTGCTTGAAGAAGGTGATCAGGTGTTCAGCGATAGCGTTGGTATCAACGTCCGGTACCGACACTGTGGACGGCGAGTCCGACTGCTGAGTGATGACAATGGCAACGATCTTCTCCGGCGGAATCGGGATCGCCGTGCTGCCGATGCGATCGTCGACTTTCACCAGCGGGATTGGCGTGCGCGTCGGGCGGTATGTCGGGATATAGATGTCGTGCAGGCCTTCGAGGTTGGCATTGTGGGCCAGGTTGATCTCGACGATCACTTGTTTGGCGAAAATCGCGAAGCTGGCCGAGTTGCCCACCGAAGTGGTCGGCACGATGTGGCCTTGTTCGGTGATGGCGACTGCCTCAATGACGGCAATGTCCGGCAGCTTCAACTGTTGGTTGCGCAGTTGCTCTACGGTTTCCGAGAGATGCTGGTCGATGAACATCACTTCGCCGGCGTTGATTGCCTTGCGCAACGTGCTGTCGACCTGAAACGGCATGCGCCGCGACAGCACGCCGGCCTCGGTCAGTTGCTTGTCGAGGTCGTTGCCCAGGCTGGCGCCGGTCATCAGGCTGATCTTCAGCGGCGTGACCTTGGCGCGCTCGGCCAGTGCGTGGGGAACAGCCTTGGCTTCGCCGGCGCGGGTGAAACCGCTCATGCCGACGGTCATGCCGTCCTCAATCAGAGCAGCGGCGTCGGCAGCGCTCATCACTTTATCCAACAACGAAGGCAGGCGAATACGGTCACGGTACATGGATTATTATCTCGGGCAACGAGTAGCAGGATGCGCAGTCTAGTGAATTTGGCCGGCGCCTGTCCCGCTACCAAGGTCGCAAACGAGGCCTCTATTTCGCGGGTTTGCAGTAAAACACCGTTACCGGATCTGCAACAACGCGGCAAATTGTCCAGCGTCTGGCGCAAACAAAAACGCCCCGACAAGTCGGGGCGTTCGCTATTGCAGCGGTGAATTACTCGACCGCTTTGACCATGTCTTCGATGACTTTCTTCGCGTCGCCGAAAACCATCATGGTCTTGTCCAGATAGAACAGTTCGTTGTCCAGACCGGCATAGCCGCTGGCCATCGAGCGCTTGTTGACGATGATGGTCTTGGCCTTGAACGCTTCGAGAATCGGCATGCCGGCAATCGGTGACTTCGGATCGTTCTTCGCGGCCGGGTTGACCACGTCGTTCGCGCCGAGCACCAGCACCACGTCGGCCTGACCGAACTCGGAGTTGATGTCTTCCATCTCGAACACCTGATCGTAAGGCACTTCGGCCTCGGCGAGCAGGACGTTCATGTGCCCAGGCATGCGACCGGCCACCGGGTGAATCGCGTACTTCACGGTCACGCCGCGATGGGTCAGCTTCTCGGTCAGTTCCTTCAGTGCGTGTTGTGCACGGGCCACTGCCAGACCGTAGCCCGGGACGATGATCACGGTGTCGGCGTTGGTCAGCAGGAAGGTTGCGTCATCAGCCGAGCCGGATTTCACCGGACGGGCTTCCTGCGCACCGGCAGGACCTGCATCTGCCGTATTGCCGAAACCGCCGAGCAGTACATTAAAGAAGGAGCGGTTCATCGCCTTGCACATGATGTACGAGAGGATCGCACCGCTCGAACCCACCAGCGAGCCGGCAATGATCAGCATCGAGTTGTTCAGCGAGAAACCGATGCCCGCCGCCGCCCAGCCGGAATAGCTGTTGAGCATCGACACCACCACCGGCATGTCGGCGCCGCCGATCGGGATGATGATCAGCACGCCCATCACGAACGCCAGCGCCAGCATCAGCGCGAACGCCGTGAGGTTGCCGGTGAACATGAAGGTCAGGCCGAGAACCAGCGTGGCCAGACCCAGAACCGCATTGAGCTTGTGCTGACCGGCGAACTGTACCGGTGCGCCCTGGAACAGACGGAACTTGTATTTGCCCGAGAGCTTGCCGAAGGCAATCACCGAGCCGGAGAAGGTGATCGCACCAATCGCCGCACCGAGGAACAGCTCCAGACGGTTGCCTGCCGGAATCGCATCGCCCAGTTGTTTAACGATACCCAGCGATTGCGGCTCGACCACCGCCGCAATTGCAATGAACACCGCCGCGAGGCCGATCATGCTGTGCATGAACGCTACCAGTTCCGGCATCTTGGTCATTTCAACGCGCTTGGCCATAATCGAGCCGGCGGTACCGCCGATCAGCAGGCCGACGATCACGTAACCGATACCGGCAGTGCCCAGCTCGGCGCCCAACTTATAGATGAGGCCGACGGTGGTGAGGATCGCCAACGCCATGCCGAGCATGCCGAACAGGTTGCCGCGCCGCGAAGTGGTCGGGTGCGACAGGCCTTTGAGGGCCTGGATAAAGCAGATCGACGCGATCAGGTAGAGCGTCGTGACGAGATTCATGCTCATTACTTCGGCGCCTCTTCTTTTGCTTTCGGGGCTTTCTTCTTGAACATTTCAAGCATGCGGCGGGTGACCAGGAAGCCACCAAACACATTGACTGCCGCCAGTGCCACGGCCAGCGTGCCCATGGTTTTGCCCAGCGGCGTGACGGTCAGCGCAGCGGCGAGCATGGCACCGACGATCACGATCGCGGAAATGGCATTGGTCACCGCCATCAACGGCGTGTGCAGCGCAGGCGTAACGTTCCAGACCACGTGGTAACCGACATAAATCGCCAGCACGAAGATGATCAGGTTGTAGATACCGGGGGAGATAAGCTCTTCCATCGTCTGAATCCCTGCTTAGGCGTTTTTGCGGATGACTTGGCCGTCGCGGCACATCAGGCACGCGGCGACGATGTCGTCTTCGAGGTTGACGTCGAACTGGCCTTCCTTGGTGAACACCAGCTTGAGGAAGTCCAGCAGGTTGCGTGCGTACAGCGCCGAAGCATCGGCAGCGACTTCACCGGCGAGGTTGGTCGGGCCGACGATGGTCACACCGTTTTCCACAACGACCTGATCGGCGACGGTCAGTGGGCAGTTGCCACCCTGGGCGGCGGCGAGGTCGATGACCACCGAGCCCGGTTTCATCTGTGCCACGGTCTCGGCGCTGAGCAGCGTCGGCGCTTTGCGGCCCGGAATCAGTGCGGTGGTGATGACGATATCGGCCTGCTTGGCGCGCTCGTGCACAGCCTGCGCCTGGCGCTGCATCCAGCTCGCCGGCATCGGCCGCGCGTAACCGCCGACACCGACGGCACATTCGCGCTCTTCATCGGTCTCGTAAGGCACGTCGACGAACTTCGCGCCGAGGGATTCGATCTGTTCCTTCACCGCTGGACGCACGTCGGAGGCTTCGATCACCGCACCCAGACGTTTCGCTGTGGCAATCGCCTGCAAACCGGCCACGCCCGCGCCGAGAATCAGCACGCGCGCCGCTTTCACGGTGCCCGCAGCAGTCATCAGCATCGGCATGAAGCGTGGGTAATAGTGAGCCGCGAGCAACACCGCTTTGTAGCCGGCGATATTCGCCTGCGACGACAGCACATCAAGACTCTGCGCCCGCGAGGTACGCGGCGCCGCTTCGAGGGCGAACGCGGTAATGCCGCACTCGGCCATCTTCGCGATGGTCTCGTTGTTGAATGGGTTGAGCATGCCCACCAGCACCGCACCGCGCTTGATCAGCGTCAGTTCGGCATCGCTTGGCGCGATCACTTTGAGAATCAGCTCGGCGCCAAACGCGTCATTGGCGCTGCCAATGCTTGCGCCGGCCGCTTCATAGGCACTGTCGACGATACTGGCTTTGACGCCAGCGCCGCGTTGCACAGTGACCTTATGGCCTTGGCTGATCAGCTTCTTGATGGTTTCCGGGGTTGCGGCAACCCGTGTTTCACCGGTCTGGGTTTCGAGAGGAACACCAATGTGCACGTCAAATCTCCTGCGTGATCTTATTGAGTAAACCCATGCACTACGGATGGTGCGACTGGGGCGGCCGATCAGCACGATCCCGCCGAATCAAGGCGGGGCGCGGCATTTTGCAGGCGAACTTTATGCCCTTCAAGGGATTATGACGGGTGACGGAAAATTAACTACAAGTCATGCCGTGACCGAATGTCGCAGATGGCCAGTTGAACCCCTTGCAGGCCGTGCCCTGCATGGATTCTGGCTGAATTTGAAAAAAATTCGCATCGGTGGCGTGAATAGGCAGTAATGAGTCGCCATTAGAGGCTGAAAGCCACGTGTTTGGCAGCTTGTGGGACGTCTGTACGACTTTCGGATACAGTCTGCGCAGAAGCGACAAATAGTTATATCTGTAGGGCTTTGGTTTTTCTGACTACGGGGTTAAGTATTGCGCAGAGCCTTTATTCTTCTAGGCTGTAGCTCTGCGCTTGATTTACCAGCCAGTCGCGAAATGCCTTCAGCGATGCCGATTCGACCTTTCGCTCCGGAATCATCAGGTAATAGGCCTTGATGCTGGAGAGCGCTTGAGGGTTGGCAACCATCAGCCGTTTCTCTGCCAGCTCGCGCTGGATCAGAAACGGCGGAATCAGCGCGACGCCCATGTCGTGCATGGCTGCCTGGGCAAGCATGGAGAATAGCTCGTAGCGTGGGCCTGTCATGTCGCGAGGGATATTCAGTTGCTGCGAGTTGAACCATTGGCGCCAGGCGTAAGGTCGGGTGGTCTGCTGCAGCAGCGGTAGCTCGGCGATGGCTTGCGCTGTCAGTTGCTTGCGATCGCCGAGTAGGGCGGGGCTGCACACCGGCATCGGATTTTCGCCCATCAACCTGTGGGATTCGGTACCCGACCAGTCGGCGTCGCCGAAGTAAATCGCGGCATCGAATTCGGTGTCGGCAAACAGGAATGGCCGAGTGCGGTTGGTCAGGTTGACGGTCACTTCCGGGTGCTTGAGCTGGAAATCCTTGAGCCGTGGCAGGAGCCATTGCGTGCCGAAGGTCGGGACGACGGCGAGCTCGATGACGTTGGTGCCCTGCTGGCCCATCACCGAGAGGGTGTCGCGCTCCACTGCATCGAGCTGAGTCGCCACCCGGCGACTGTATGAAAGTCCCGCTTCCGTCAGCTTCACCCCACGTCGCGAGCGCCGGAACAACTCCACGCTGAGGAATTCCTCAAGGCTGGCGATCTGTCGGCAAATGGCACCCTGGGTGAGCGACAGCTCTTCAGCGGCCCGGGTAAAGCTCTCATGGCGGGCGGCTGCTTCGAAGCTGATCAGTGCGGCGGTGCTGGGGATCTTCCTGCGCATGTACGTCAACCTCACTAATGCGCCGCATAAAAGGCAATTCGCGGCGTTTCGGAGTGAGAAATTAGCACAACAGGATGCGAAATCCTCGTTTGCCGCGATGGCGAACCGCGCCTAGGATCAATGCCACGTTAATTCACCCGATTACGAGGGCACACTCATGGGCGGTAAAGCTAGTTTCAATTGGATCGATCCCCTGCTGCTGGATCAACAGCTCACCGAAGAAGAGCGGATGATCCGCGACACCGCCGCCCAGTTCGCTCAACAGAGTCTGGCGCCGCGTGTGCTCGAAGCTTTCCGGCATGAAAACACCGACCCCGCGATCTTCCGCGAGATGGGTGAAGTCGGCCTGCTCGGCGCGACCATTCCCGAGCAATACGGTGGCAGCGGTCTGAATTACGTCAGTTATGGCTTGATCGCGCGTGAGGTCGAGCGCGTCGACTCCGGTTATCGCTCGATGATGAGTGTGCAATCCTCGCTGGTGATGGTGCCGATCAACGAATTCGGTACCGAAGCACAGAAACAGAAGTACCTGCCGAAGCTGGCTTCCGGCGAATGGATCGGTTGCTTTGGTCTGACCGAGCCGAACCACGGTTCCGATCCGGGCGCGATGATTAGCCGGGCTCGCAAGGTCGATGGCGGCTACAGCCTGACCGGCGCGAAAATGTGGATCACCAACAGCCCGATCGCTGACGTATTCGTGGTATGGGCCAAGGACGATGCCGGCGATATCCGTGGCTTCGTTCTGGAGAAAGGCTGGAAAGGTCTGAGCGCTCCGGCGATTCACGGCAAGGTCGGCCTGCGCGCTTCGATCACCGGTGAGATCGTCATGGACAACGTGTTCGTGCCGGAAGAAAACATCTTCCCGGATGTCCGTGGCCTGAAAGGTCCTTTCACCTGCCTCAACTCCGCACGCTACGGCATTTCCTGGGGCGCACTGGGCGCCGCCGAGTTCTGCTGGCACACCGCGCGCCAATACACTCTGGACCGACAGCAGTTCGGTCGTCCGTTGGCCGCGACGCAACTGGTACAGAAGAAACTCGCCGACATGCAGACCGAGATCACCCTGGCACTGCAAGGCTGCCTGCGCTTGGGCCGGATGAAGGACGAGGGGACCGCCGCCGTTGAAATCACTTCGATCATGAAGCGTAACTCCTGCGGCAAGTCGCTGGATATCGCGCGGATGGCGCGCGACATGCTCGGTGGTAACGGCATCTCCGATGAGTTCGGCGTGGCCCGTCACCTCGTCAACCTGGAAGTGGTGAATACCTATGAAGGTACCCATGACGTTCACGCGCTGATCCTCGGGCGTGCACAAACCGGTCTGCAGGCGTTCTATTAATAGGAGGGCGGACCATGGGCGCGCTGTCGCATCTACGGGTACTGGATTTATCGCGAGTGCTGGCCGGGCCTTGGGCCGGGCAAATCCTCGCCGATCTTGGCGCCGAAGTGATCAAGGTCGAGCGCCCGGGCAATGGTGATGATACCCGCGCCTGGGGTCCGCCCTTCCTTAAAGACGCTTACGGCGAGAACACGTCGGAAGCGGCTTATTACCTCTCGGCAAACCGCAACAAGCAATCGGTCACCATCGACTTCACCCGCCCTGAAGGGCAGAAGCTGGTGCGCGACCTGGCGACAAAGTCGGACATTCTGGTTGAGAATTTCAAAGTAGGTGGTCTGGCGGCCTATGGTCTGGATTATGAGTCGCTGAAGGCGCTCAACCCGAATCTGATCTATTGCTCCATCACCGGCTTCGGCCAGACCGGCCCTTACGCCAAGCGCGCAGGGTATGACTTCATGATTCAGGGCCTTGGCGGCTTGATGAGTCTGACTGGTCGACCTGAAGGAGATGAAGGCGCTGGCCCGGTGAAAGTGGGCGTGGCGCTGACGGATATTCTCACCGGGCTGTATTCGACGGTGGCGATCCTCGCGGCATTGGCTCATCGCGATCACGACGGTGGCGGCCAGCACATCGATATGGCGTTGCTGGATGTACAGGTCGCGTGTCTGGCGAACCAGGCGATGAACTACCTGACCACCGGCAATGCGCCAAAGCGTCTGGGAAATGCGCATCCCAACATCGTGCCTTATCAGGACTTTCCTACGGCGGATGGTGACTTCATTCTTACCGTGGGTAATGACGGGCAGTTCCGCAAGTTCGCAGAGGTGGCTGGCCAACCGCAGTGGGCGGATGATCCGCGCTTCGCGACCAACAAGCTGCGGGTAGCGAACCGCGCGGTGCTGATCCCGTTGATCCGCCAAGCTACGGTCTTCAAGACGACTGCCGAGTGGGTTGCACAACTGGAACAGGCGGGCGTGCCTTGTGGGCCGATCAATGATTTGTCGCAAGTGTTTGAGGATCCACAAGTGAAGGCGCGCGGTCTGGCGATCGAACTGCCTCATGCATTGGCGGGGATGGTGCCCCAGGTGGCCAGCCCGATTCGATTGTCGGAGACGCCCGTTGAATATCGTCATGCGCCTCCTTTATTAGGTGAGCACACATTAGAGGTTCTGCAGCGGGTGCTGGGTCTGGGGGCAGGCGCGGTGGCTATGTTGAAGGAGGAAGGCGTCCTTTAAGTCTTCTTCTATATAGAAGAAGCTCTTTTCTCATCTGATTGAATGTTTTTTAACCAATACGCAAGTTATTGAAAGAAAAGCGAAAATAACGGTTGACGGCAGATTCCAGAGGTCTATAATTCGCCCCACTTCCGGCGCAGTCGAAACGGAAAACTCCTTGAAATTCAAAGAGTTACGCAGTTTTCGACAGCGGCTTGCTTCAGATCATCGAAGCCTGGAAGGAGTTGAAAGGGCAGTGATGTGTAGCTCTTTTAACGGTTCGATCTTCTCGGTCGAAAGCGGAGAAAAAGAGGTGTTGACAGCAGCGATTAACGCTGTAGAATTCGCCTCCCGCTAACGAGAGATCGGAAGCGCAAGTGGTTGAAGTTGTTGAAGAATTCTTCGAAAACTTCTGAAAATAATCACTTGACAGC
>NZ_JASCPT010000210.1:0-5257 GCF_029959775.1 Pseudomonas sp. PS01270
CGCGAAAGCTATCTGTCAGTCAATATGGAGCTGACTGACACGATGCCTTCGCGAGCAGGCTCGCTCCCACAGGAGATCCGATTTCAATTTGAAATCAGCACTTGACCATTCAGCTGGATGATAAGCATTATCATTCGCTCGAAATGGATCAGGTCCTCCCGTGAGTCAATCGCGCTTCAACCACGTCTTCCTCGCCCAGCGCACTTCCCTGCTGCGCACGCTGGAACGGATGGTCAACAATCACAGCACCGCTGAAGACCTGTTGCAGGAGACCTACCTGCGCGTGACCCGGGCGTTGAGCGAACGGGCCATCGATCACCTTGAACCCTTTGTCTTCCAGACCGCGCGCAATCTGGCGCTGGATCATTTGCGCGCGCGCAAGATTCATGCGCGGACCATGGTCGACGATGTACCTCAAGAGGTAGTGCAGAGCGTCGCCGCGCCGGCCAGCAGCGCCGAAGACGCCGCCCATGCCGAACAATTGCTGGAGCGTTTGAACGTGAGCCTCAGCCAACTCAGCCCGCGCCAGCAGCAGATCTTCATCCTCAGCCGTTTGCACGGGCACAGCTATCAGGAAATCGCTGATGAACTTGATGTTTCGCTGAGCACCGTGCAGAAGGAACTGAAACTGATCATGTCGATCTGCATCGGCATTGCCGAACGACATAACGGCAGCGGCAAGTTTTGAGCTGCAAGCTACAAGTAAAAACAAAAAGCAGTATTGCATCCGGCTTGCAGCTTGCAGCTTGCAGCTTGCAGCTTGAAGCTAGAAACTGCTTCGCCAGAAGCCCTGAGGAACCACCGTGACGGACACCCACCGCTCGCCTTCGCCCGATTCGGCGCGGGACGCTGCAGCTGCAATGGACCAGGCGCTGGACTGGCTCATCGTGCTCGGCAGCCCGGATGAGGAACAGACCCGGCAATTTCATGCCTGGCTGGCGGCTGATCCGTTGAATGCCGAGGCGTTCGCCAAGGCCCAGGCGATCTGGGACGGCCCGCAAGTCGCACTGTGCGCCGAGGCTCTGGCAGCAAAACCGGTAAAAATCACTTTTCTCAAACGCTTGCGCCCGCACTGGAAACCGCTGGCTACCGCTGCGGTGCTGATCCTCGGGCTGTTCAGTTTCAGCAACCTGCCGATGCGCATTCAAGCGGATCACCTCACCGTGGTTGGCGAGCGTCAGCGGCTGCAACTGGAGGACGGCTCGAAGGTCCTGCTCAATACCAACTCGGCGTTTTCCAGCACCATCAACGATCAACAGCGCGTGGCCCGGCTGTTTCAGGGCGAGGCGTTTTTCGAGATCGCCAGCGGGCGCAATCAGCCGCTGGAGATCGACGCAGGTCCGGTAACGGCCAGCGTCCACGACACCGCATTCGCCGTGCGCTACCTCGACGGGGTCGCGCAAGTGAATGTGCAACGTGGCGATGTCGATCTGCGCGCCACCCACAACGATGCCCGGGTGCGCCTGCGCGCCGGGGAAAGCATTCGCATCGGCCCCAACGGATTTGATCGCCCGGCCAAGCTCGACGCCAATGCCGATCTGGCCTGGGTTGAAGGCCGTCTGGTGTTCGAGAACTGCCCGCTGAATCAGGTGCTGGCCGAGCTGCGCCGCTACTATCCGGGCTGGATCATCAACAACAACGAGCAACTGGCCGACGTCGCCGTCACCGGCAATTACCGTCTCGACCAGCCGCTCGACGTGGTCCGCTCCCTCGCCCACATCACCTCGGCGCGCCTGCAGGAATTCCCTGCGCTGGTGATTCTGAACTGAATGAGAATTATTTTTACTCGATAGCCAATGGCAGTACGTCTCGTTATAGCCAATGCAATTGATTCGCATCTAACCATGCCGATCAGCACCTATAAAGATTCGTGCGACACGGAGCGCTATCGATGTCCTCACGCCTTACCCGCCAGACTGCTTCCCCTTCCCGCGTACTGTCGCTGCTGACTGCGGCCATCCTCATGGCTGGCACCGCACCGCTGCTGGCGGCCGCCGAGCAACCGACGCGCAACATGGGCGATTACGCGTTCGCCATCGGCCAGCAACCACTGGTTTCGGCATTGAATGCCTTTACCGCCGTGACCGGTTGGCAGGTCGGTTTGCCGGCCGAGTTGGGGCAGAACGTGTCGTCGCCGGGCGTGCGCGGTTCGCTGCCGCCGGAGAAAGCCCTCGAGCGCCTGTTGGTGGGGACCAACCTGAGCTTTCGCAAGCTGAGCAACAACAATGTCGTGCTGGAAAAACGCAACAGCAGCGGCACGCTCAATCTCGATCAGGTGACCATCAGCGCCACTCGCCAGGAACAGTCGGTCAACAGCGTGCCCTCAACGGTCAGCGTGCATGATCGCCAAGCGCTTGACCGCAACAACGTCAACACCATCAAGGATCTGGTGCGCTACGAACCGGGCGTTTCCGTTGGCGGTGCCGGTCAGCGTGGCGGCATCAGCGGCTACAACATTCGCGGTATCGACGGCGACCGCATCCTGACTCAAGTCGATGGCGTGGAGATCCCTAACGGTTTCTTCAACGGCCCGTATGCCAAGAGCCAGCGCAACTACGTCGACCCGGAAATCGTCAAACGCGTGGAAATCCTCCGTGGCCCGGCCTCGGTGCTGTACGGCAGCAACGCCATCGGCGGCGCGGTCAGCTATTACACGCTGGACGCCGACGACATCATCAAACCGGGCAAGGACGTCGGCGCGCGTCTGAAAAGCGGTTACAGCTCCGCTGATGACAGCTGGCTGAAGTCCGCCACCGTCGCCGGGCGCAGCGGTGAGTTCGACGGCTTGCTGCATTACAGCCAGCGCGACGGACACGAAACCGAGTCCTTCGGCGGCAACAACGGCACCGGCCTTGCGCGCACCGCCGCCAACCCGGAAGACGTGCGCGCGACCAACGTCCTGGCCAAGCTCGGCTGGAACTACAACGACGATTCCCGCCTGGGCCTGACCTACGAAAAGTACAAGGACGATCGCGACACCGACCAGAAAAGTGCCTACGGCGGCCCGTACGTCAACGGCGCGCCGACCATTCCGAGCAGCATCCTGCCCGGCGGCATGTACCAGTGGCGCACCGGTAACGACACCATCACCCGCGAGCGTTTCGGCATCGAACACGCGTTCGCCCTCGACAGTCTGCTCGCCGATAACGTCAAGTGGAGCCTCAATCACCAGATCGCCAAGACCGACCAGAGCACCGAGGAGTTGTACTACCCGATCACTCGTAAAGTGCTGCGTACCCGCGACACGATCTACGAAGAAAAACAGTGGGTTTTCGATGCCCAACTGGACAAGGCTTTCGCCATCGGTGACACCGATCACCTGCTGACTTACGGCACCACGATCAAACAGCAGAAAGTCACCGGTTCACGCAGCGGCGACGGCACCTGCGTGGCCGTCGGTCGCGGCTGCACGGCGATTGGCGCGACCAGTGCGGCGGACGTGCTGGCCAAGGCCTCTGATTTCCCCGATCCGACCATCAACACCTACAGCCTGTTCGCCCAGGATCAGATCAGCTGGAACGACTGGACCTTCCTGCCGGGCCTGCGCTACGACTACACCCAGCTCAAGCCGCACATCACCGAGGAATTCCTCAACACCGTGAATGCCGACGGCCAGGGCACGGTCAGCGACAAGAACAAGACCTGGCACAAAGTCTCGCCAAAATTCGGCCTGACCTATGCACTGACGGACAACTACACCTGGTACGGCCAGTACGCCGAAGGCTTCCGCACGCCGACGGCGAAAGCCCTGTACGGGCGTTTCGAGAACAACACCACCGGCTACACCGTGGCGCCCAACTCCGACCTCGAGCCGGAAAAGAGCAAAGGTTTCGAAACCGGCCTGCGCGGGAATTTCGAGCAGGGTTCGTTCGACGTCGCGGTGTTTTATAACAAGTACCGCGACTTCATCAACGAGGACGCGGTCAAGCCGGGCGACGATCAGTTGACCTTCCAGAGCAACAACATCAAGCGCGCCACGATCAAGGGTGCGGAAGTCAAAGGTCGCTTGAACCTGGATGCGTTCGGCGCGCCGCAAGGCCTGTATACCCAAGGCTCGATCGCCTACGCCTACGGGCGCAACAACGACAGCGGCGAGCCGATCAACAGCGTCAACCCGCTCACCGGCGTGTTCGGTCTCGGTTACGACCAGGACAACTATGGCGGTCTGCTGAGCTGGACCGTGGTGAAGAAAAAGGACCGCGTCGACGACAGCAATTTCAAATCGCCGGACGGCGTCAGCAGTCAGTTCAAGACCCCGGGCTTCGGCATTCTCGATCTGGCCGGCTATTACAAGGTGACCGACGACGTCACCGTCAGCGGCGGCGTCTACAACCTGACCGACAAGAAGTACTGGCTGTGGGATGACGTGCGCGGTTACGACAGCGTCGGCGAAGCGTCGGTGACGCAACCGGCCAACCTTGATCGGCTGACCCAACCGGGACGCAACTTCGCGATCAACCTGATCTGGGACATCTGATCCCGCCGGCCCTCACTGCGCGTGTTCTCGCCGCGCAGTGAGGTTTTTTTACTGTCCGCCGCCCGCCCGTACGTCTTGTTATCAAGCGCCTCATTTATCAAGGACACCCCATGACTGCCTCGGAAAAAACCCTGCGTTCGCAACGCCTGAACCAGATCACCCATGAGCCGCACAGCAAACTCGATGCCCTGGTCAAAGCCCACGCACCATTCGAAACCCGCGCCAGCTTCGCCCGTTTCGTCGTCGCGCAATACCTGTTCCAGGCGGAACTGGTCGAGCTGTACAACGATGCCGAACTGACCGCGATCGTCCCGGATCTGCCAGCCCGTTGCCGCGCCCAAGCGGCCAAGGCTGACCTCGCCGACCTCGACACCGAAGTCCCGGCGCCGGTGGCCGGCGCGCTTAAAAACCCGAGCAAGGCGCGGGCGCTGGGCTGGATCTTTGTTTCCGAGGGTTCCAAGCTCGGCGCGGCGTTCCTGATCAAGCGCGCGGTGGCGCTGGAGTTGAGCGAAACCTTCGGTGCCCGGCATCTGGCTGAACCGCAAGGTGGTCGCGCCGAGGGCTGGAAAAGCTTTGTGCGCACCCTCGATGCGTTGCCGTTCACGGCAGAGGAAGAGGCGGAAGTTGAGCAAGGTGCACTGGATGCGTTCAATCGCTTTACCGTGCTGCTGGAACGGGCTTATGCCATAGAAGCCGAAGTGGCCTGAAGCAACTCTTATCACTTGTGGGAGCGAGCCTGCTCGCGAAGACGGCAGCACATTCAACATCAATGTGCCTGAT
>NZ_JASCPT010000211.1:0-4999 GCF_029959775.1 Pseudomonas sp. PS01270
AAATTAGTGTGGGAGCGGGCTTGCCCGCGAAGACGGAGTGTCAGGCAAAATGATGTCGGCTGACAGGTCGCCATCGCGGGCAAGCCCGCTCCCACAGGGACAGTGTTGTGCTCGGAAATGAGGATCAGGTCAGGCTGTCTTGCAGATGTCCGCGCAGCGCTTGCAGCTCGGCCTGCAACTTCTGCAGGCGTTCAAGGGTGAAGCCACTGGCGCCAAGAATGCACTGCGGCACGGTCTGCGCCTTGTCACGCAAGGCGCGGCCTGCTGCGGTCAGTTCGACAATCACCACCCGCTCATCTTCGCGACTGCGGGTGCGGCTGAGCAGGCCTTCGGCTTCCAGGCGTTTGAGCAATGGCGTCAGCGATCCCGGATCGGTCAGCAGGCGTGCGCTGATTTCTCCGACAGTCAGACCGTCCTTCTCCCACAACACCATCATCGCCAGATATTGCGGATAGGTCAGGCCCAGCGCCTGCAACAGCGGCTTGTAGACCTTGGTCATCATCAGCGAGGTCGAGTGCAGGGCGAAGCACGCCTGATTGTCGAGCAGAAGGTCGTCGCAGTTGTCGCGTTCGCAAGTCATTGTCAAAGCCTTGATCGTTGATCGTTTTTTAATCTAGCGCTCGAATCTTTAAGGCGCCAGATAAATATGTCCGGCGTTAGTGCCGGGCGAATTGCCGTTGCAGCGCCAGATCCCACGGCGGCACCGGGCTGAAGCGGGTTTTCAGGTATTCCAGCAACAACCGACTGCGCGAATGGACCTGCTGTTCCATGCGCAGCGCGTAAATGCCGGTGGACTCCGGCGGCGGCAGGCCATTTTCACAAAACAGCGGCACCAGTTCGCCGCGCAGCAAGTATTCGCTGGCCAGCCAGGTCGGCAGGTGTGCGACGCCCAGACCCGCCGCCGCGCCACACGCCAGAGCTTCGGCATTGTTGGCGCTCAGGCGCACCCGCGATGGCCGGTGCAATTGCATTTGCCCGTCCACTTCGAATTTCCAGGCAAACGGCGGCGCAAGGCCCTCCCAGTCGAGCCCGTCGTGTTCACTCAACTGCGCCGGGTGCTCGGGCACGCCACGCTGCTTGAGATAGTCAGGGCTGGCGCAGGCGACGCGGACCATGCTCGCCAATGGCGTGGCGACCAGGCGCGAGTCAGCCAACTGGCCGGTACGCAGCACCAGATCGACTTTGCCCAGGCTGCTGCCGGCCATGTCGCTGAAGCTGTCGATCAGATGCATCTGCACATCCAGTCCCGGGTACAGCAGGAGAAAATCGGCAATCACCGGCGCCAGATGCCGCCTCCCGAAAGCTGCTGGCGCATCGATGCGGATCAGGCCTTCCGGTGCGCTGCTCAATGACACCGCTTCGGCACGCGCCAGTTGCAACTCGGCGATGATCCGTCGCGCCCGCTCGGCAAAGGCCAGGCCGGCCGAAGTCGGCAGCACGGCATGGGTGCTGCGCACGAACAGCTGACTGCCGACGGCACTTTCCAGGCTGTCGATGCGCCGGGCTACGGCGGAAGGTGTCAGCGGATGGCGGCGCGAAGCGGCAGAAAAGCTGCCACTCTCCAGCACATCGAGAAACAGGCCGAGCTGATCGGTCAATTGGTTGGGATTCATGGAAATCACGCTTGTGCAAAATCGGCACAGCCATTGTGCGTTGCTATGCGTTTCCCCGCTAGGCGCGAGTGCGTAGCATTGGCCGCCTGTCGTTAGAGGACTACCGTTGTGATGGATTTTCTGTTGTACCTGCTGTTCGGCGCCGCCCTGGGCACATTGGGCGGGATCTTTGGCATTGGCGGTGGCTTGATTGCGATCCCGTTGCTTGGCGTGTGGTTTGGGCTTGATCAGCAGATCGCCCAGGGCACGGCACTGGTGATGGTGGTACCGAACGTGATGCTGGCGCTGTGGCGTTATCACCAGCGTAATCGCATCGAATTGCGCCATGCGCTGCCGTTGGCGGTGATGGGTTTCTGCTTCGCCTGGCTCGGTTCGATCTGGGCGGTGGGCATCGATGCGCAGACCATGCGCATCGGATTTGTCGCCTTTTTGGTAGCACTTTCGGCCTACAACCTGTTGAAGATGTTCGGTCCGCGCCCAGCGCCGACTGCCGAGCTGCGCTATTCGTGGCCGTGGCTGGGCGTGCTCGGCGCCGCCTCGGGGACCATGGGCGGTTTGTTCGGCGTCGGCGGCGCAGTGGTGGCGACGCCGGTGCTGACCAGCCTGTTCGGCACCAGCCAAGTGGTTGCTCAGGGATTGTCGCTGGCGCTGGCCCTGCCGAGCACTGGTGTAACCCTGGTGACCTACGCCGTGCACCATGAAGTCGACTGGATGATCGGTCTGCCTCTGGCGGTCGGAGGTCTGCTCAGCATCAGTTGGGGCGTGAAAGTTGCCCACGCCATGCCGGAAAAAATTCTGCGCGGGCTGTTCTGCGGCTTCCTCGTGCTGTGTGCGGTGATGCTCGCGTTTAAAGTTTGAAGCCCTCGACGATGTGCTCGGCCAGGCACTCGGTGATCGGCGACGGGTTGTTCAGATTGCGGATCAGCATGATGCTCGCCTCGGGCAGCAGCGGCAGATCTTCGGCGGCGCCAAGGATGCGCATGTCCGGGGTGATCAGGCTTTCCAGTTGCGCGGTGATCGCCAGCCCCGCGCTGACTACCGCCATCAGCGCCGACAGGCTGCTGCTGTTGTAAGCGATGCGGTAATCGCGGCCCATCGCGTCCAGCGCATTGCACGCCCACAGGCGGCAGAAACAATCACTGTTGAACATCGCCAGGGGCAGCGGCGTCTGTTCGTGGGCGCTGAAGTTCTGCGCCTCGGCCCAGACAAAGCGCTCCTTGCGCAGCAACTGGCCGATCTCGTTGCCCGGCTCACGGGTGACGATCGACAAGTCCAGATCGGTGCGTTGCAGCAACTGCTTGCTCGACTCGCAATGCACCTCGATCTGGATCAGCGGATAGAACTGCGCGAACCGCGACAGGATTCCCGGCAGAAAACGCATCACATAATCATCCGGCGTACCGATGCGCACGGTGCCGACCATGTGCGGCTCGCGCAGGGTGTTGAACACCTCACTGTGCAGTTTGAGGATGCGCCGCGCATAACCGAGCAGCACTTGGCCTTCTGCCGTCAGGCGCACCTGACGGCCATCGCGCTCGAACAGCTGGCGCTGCAACACGTCTTCTTCCAAACGTTTCATCTGCATGCTCACCGCCGACTGGGTGCGGTTGACCATCTCGCCGGCACGGGTGAAACCGCCCTGATCGGCAATCGCGACGAAGGTGCGCAGGACATCGGTATCGATACTGGGGTAGGCGGACAATTGATGAATCTCCGTGATGCATGCCATCAGAAACATTCGTTGGATTGATCTTAGCGCCAGCGCGAGACTTGAGCCATCCACAAAAGGAGGCAAGACGATGAAAGGTCAAAGAGAGTATGCAAGCGAAGAACAGCTGTCCGGCCATGGCCATATCGTGTCCGATCTGCTGCACAAATTCAGCCGCTGGTACGAGTTACATCGCGAGCGGGAAATGCTCGCCGGGCTCAGCGACGAAGCGCTGAAGGACATCGGCATCAGCCGCGCCGATGTGGAGCATGAAACCGTGCGGCCGTTCTGGGACGACCCGATGCATAAATGATGAGGCTATCGCTACACAAACCCCTTTCAGGTGAGGTAGGTTGCGAGCAGACATGGAGGAATAAATGCCCGCGACAGTGTCCTTTTCCCTCAAACAGGCGCGACGTCTGGCGCTGGCTGCCCAAGGGTTCAACGGGCGCCAGCCGCCGAACGTCAATGCCAGTCATCTCAACCGGCTGATCGAACGGCTGGGCCTGCTGCAAATCGATTCCGTCAATGCCGTGGTGCGCTCGCACTACCTGCCGCTGTTTTCCCGTCTCGGTTCCTACCCCTCTGAATTGCTCGACCAGGCTGCCTGGAGTTCGGGGCGTCGGCGCACGCTGTTCGAATACTGGGGCCATGAAGCGTCGCTGTTGCCGCTGTCGATGTACCCGTTGCTGGGCTGGCGCATGCAACGGGCCAAGCGTGGCGAAGACATCTATCAGCAACTGGCAAAGTTTGGTCGCGAACAGCAGGAAACCATCCGCCGTGTGCTGACTGCGGTTGAGGAGCGGGGCGCGCTGGGTGCCGGCAGTCTGTCGACCCGCGAAGACAAGGCCGGGCCATGGTGGGACTGGAGTGCCGAGAAACATGCGCTGGAATGGTTGTTCGCCGCTGGTGAAGTCACAGTGGCGGGGCGACGCGGTTTCGAGCGCTTGTACGATTTGCCCGAGCGGGTGATTCCTGCTGCGATCCTGCAACAGCCCACGCCGGACGAGGCCGAGGCGCAACGCGGTTTGCTGTTGCATGCGGCGCAAGCATTGGGCGTTGGTACGGAAAAAGACCTGCGCGATTACTTTCGCCTGAACCCTGCGGATGCGCGCCCGCGTCTGACTGAGTTGGTTGAAGCTGGTCAATTGCAGATGTGTGAAATCGCCGACTGGCGGCAGATCGCCTATTGCCTGCCGGAGCCCAAAGTGCCGCGCAAGGTCATTGCCAGTGCGCTGCTGTCGCCGTTCGACTCGCTGATCTGGGAGCGCAGCCGCACCGAGCGTTTGTTCGATTTCCGCTATCGCCTGGAAATCTACACACCGCAGCCCAAGCGGGTTTACGGCTATTACGTGCTGCCGTTTTTGCACAACGAGCGGATCGCCGCGCGGGTTGATCTGCGTGCCGAACGGGCGGCAGGGCAGTTGGCGGTGCATGCGGTGCATGAGGAAGAATCGGGACTGGACGAGGAGGGCAGGCTGGCGCTGGCGCTGAATTTGCGGCGGATGGCGGGTTGGCTGGGTTTGGCGCGGGTGCAGTTGAATTGTCAGCGCGAGAGTGCGGCTCGGCTCAGAGTCGCGTTCGCGCAGGTTGAGGGTATCTGAGCTGGCCCCTTCGCGAGCAGGCTCGCTCCCACATTGGTTTTGTGTAGGCCACAGGTCCTGTGTGGGAGCGAGCC
>NZ_JASCPT010000212.1:0-4960 GCF_029959775.1 Pseudomonas sp. PS01270
CGGTGAAGATCAGAATGTGGGAGCGAGCCTGCTCGCGAAGGCGGTGTACCAGTCATCATAACTGCTATCTGTTCTACCGCTTTCGCGAGCAGGCTCGCTCCCACAGGGCATCTGAGCCAGCCAGAAGATCGCGAAGCATGACCTAATCTGGTGCACAACGGCAGCCCTGATTTATTTCAGGCTGCCCGACAGGAACTGCTGCAAGCGCTCCGACTGCGGGTTGACCAGCACTTCGCGCGGGTTGCCGCTTTCTTCGACGACGCCTTTGTGCAGGAACACCAGCTGGTTCGACACTTCACGGGCGAAGCCCATTTCGTGGGTCACCACGACCATGGTGCGGCCTTCCTGCGCCAGCGCCTGCATGACTTTCAATACGTCGCCGACCAGTTCCGGGTCGAGGGCCGAGGTCGGTTCGTCGAACAGCATCACTTCCGGTTCCATCGCCAGCGCACGGGCGATCGCCACGCGCTGTTGCTCGCCGCCGGACATGTGCCCCGGGAACGCGTCTTTGCGATGGGCCACGCCAACCTTGTTCAGGTAGTACTCGGCTTTTTCCCGGGCTTCGTACTTGGGTACGCCGAGCACGTGCACCGGCGCTTCCATGATGTTTTCAATCGCGGTCATGTGCGACCACAGGTTGAAATGCTGGAACACCATCGACAGGCGCGAACGCATGCGTTGCAGCTGCTTCGGATCAGCGGCTTTCAGCGCGCCGTCCTTGTTCGCCACCAGTTTCAGCTCTTCGTTGTTGAGCAGGATCTTGCCGGCGTGCGGCTGCTCGAGCAGGTTGATGCAGCGCAGGAAAGTACTTTTGCCGGAGCCACTGGAGCCGATGATGCTGATCACATCGCCGGCGGCGGCTTTCAGGGACACGCCCTTGAGCACTTCGTGACTGCCATAGCGTTTATGCAGGTCTTGGACTTCAAGTTTGTACATGCGGTCGGTTCTCACAAAAACAGTCAGTCAGTCGTTGAGCAAGCGCCCGTGACGCAGCGCTTCGCGCCCCGCCACCTTGGCCAGCCAGAAACCGGGTTGGGCATAGCGCAGCCGTTCAATGGCAAACAGCACCCCGGACGTACCAGCACATACCGTGCTGACCCGATCGGACACAGGGTCGATCACTTGAAAAATCTCATCGCCCGCCTCGACCCGTTCGCCGGGCCTGCGGGAAAAACTCACCACACCGGGGTGTGGCGCAAACAGCAATTCGGTGCCTTCGAACGGCATGCCTTCGCACGGTTCGAAGGCCGGGTCCGGCCACTCGCCGGTGATCAGGCCTTGCTCGGCAAGGAACGCCAGAATGCCTTCGGCATAAGCCTCGGCTTCGACGCGGCCAGTGTCGGCCTGCCCGCCCAGCTCGATGGTCGTCGCCAGACACGCCAGCGGAATCTGTGCATCGGGAAACTGCCGCGACAGGCGCAGCCACGGCAACGAGCAGGCTTCATCGAACGAGCTGCCGCCGGAATCTTCCGCGAGCAAACCAACCTTGACGTTCAGGTGCGCCGACAGCGAACGCCACTGCGGCCAGTGCTGCGGCAGCGCGTACATGTGCAGCGCGGCTTCGGCATCGCAGTGCAGATCGAGAACCACATCGGCGGTGCAGGCGTGGCTGAGCAGCACACGTTGCATGCCTTGCAACTGGCTGCTTGCTTCAGGCAATCCGGCCAGGTGGTCGGCCATTGCCTGACGGATCAGGCGCACGTTGGCATGGGGATCATCACCGAGTTTTTCGCCCAGCGCCGCCGCGACCGGCGCGCTGAGCTCGACGAAATCACGATTGAAATTCTTGCCGCTGCCCGCCTCGAAACGGCCCTGGAAATTGCCTTGCAGCAATTGCCCGAGGCCGATCGGATTGGCCACCGGCACCAGCTCGATCACGCCGTTGAGCAAGCCTTGGGCTTCGAGTTCGCCGAGGCGCTTTTTCAGCTCCCAGGCAGTGCGCATGCCCGGCAGTTCATCGGCGTGCAGGCTGGCCTGAATGTAGGCCTTGCGCTCGCCCTCACCGAACCGGAAAACTGAAACCTTGCGCTCGCTGCCCAGGTGGCTCCACGGCAATACGTGATCAATGCGCTGCATATCAGTGCTTCCGTGGCGCGAGGTAGCTCAACCAGCGACGCTCGGCCAGTTTGAACAGCTTGACCAGAATGAAGGTCAGGCATAGGTAGAACACGCCAGCGGTGATGTACGCCTCGAACGGCAGGTAGAACTGCGCATTGACGGTACGTGCCGCGCCAGTGATGTCGATCAGGGTCACGATCGACGCCAGACTGGTGGTCTGCAGCATCATGATCACTTCGTTGCTGTACTGCGGCAGCGCGCGGCGCAGGGCCGACGGCAGCAGGATGCGCTTGTACAGTTTGAAGCGCGACATACCCATGGCCTTGGCCGCTTCAATCTCACCGTTCGGCGTGGCTTTCAGGCTGCCGGCGATGATTTCTGCGGTGTAGGCGCTGGTGTTGACCGCAAACGCCAGGCAGGCACAGAACGTTGCACTGGACAGCCACGGCCACAGGAAGCTTTCGCGTACTGCTTCGAACTGGGCCAGACCGTAGTAGATCAGGAACAGCTGAACCAGCATCGGCGTGCCGCGAATCACGTAGGTGTACAGCCACGCGGCGCCGTTGACGAACGGGTTTTTCGAGACGCGCATCAGCCCCAGCGGCAACGCCGCGAGCAAACCGAAGAACAGCGACAGCGCGAGCAGTTTGAGGGTGGTCAGCAGGCCGCCGAAGTACAGCGGCAGTGCCTCCCAGATGACGTTGTAGTCGAAGATCATAGATCAGCCGCCCTTACGCCTACCGAGTAGCGCTTCTCAAGGTGACGCAATGCCAGCAACGAAACACTGGTGATCACCAGGTACATCGCCGCCACTGCGAGGAAGAAGGTGAAAGGCTCGCGCGTGGCATCCGCCGCCTGCTTGGCCTTGAACATCATGTCTTGCAGACCGACCACGGAAATCAGCGCGGTGGCCTTGGTCAGTACCAGCCAGTTGTTGGTGAAGCCGGGAATCGCCAGACGAATCATCTGCGGCACCATCACCCGGAAGAACACCTGAAAACTGCTCATGCCGTACGCCATGCCCGCTTCGGCCTGGCCCTTGGGGATCGCCATGAACGCACCACGGAAGGTTTCCGAGAGGTACGCACCGAAGATGAAACCGAGGGTGCCGATACCGGCGGCCAGCGGGTTCAGATCGATGTAGTCGTCATAGCCGAGCATCGGTGCGACGCGATTGAGCAAGTCCTGACCGCCGTAGAAGATCAGCAGGATCAGCACCAGGTCGGGAATGCCGCGGATCACCGTCGAATACAGGTCGCCCAGCCACGCCAGCCAGCGCACCGGCGACAGGCGCAACGCGACACCGATCAGCCCGAGAACGATGGCCAGAGCCATGGACGACAAGGCGAGCTGAAGCGTCAGCCATGCGCCATCGAGGATGACAGCCCCGTAGCCTTTCAACATGATTCAGGTCCTCGAAAGTTGGGATGAAAAAATGGCGCAAACCGCAGAGATTCTGTTGCTTGCGCCATTTCGGACTTGTCGCAGAGACGTCTTACTTGCCGTAGATGTCGAAGGCGAAGTACTTGTCCTGGATTGCTTTGTATTTGCCGTTTTCGCGGATGGCCGCGATGGCAGTGTTGATCTTGTCTTTCAGGGCGTCGCCCTTGCGCACTGCGATACCTACGCCGTCGCCGAAGTATTTGACGTCGGTGAAGGCCGGGCCAACGAATGCGAAGCCTTTGCCGGCGTCGGTTTTCAGGAAACCATCGTCCAGCAGGGTGGCGTCAGCCACGGTACCGTCGAGGCGACCGGCAGCCACGTCGAGGTAGATTTCGTTCTGCGAGCCGTACGGCTTGATCTCGGCGCCCAATGGAGCCAGAACTTCGCGGGCGAAACGCTCGTGGATCGAGCCACGCTGTACGCCGATGTTCTTGCCTTTCAGCTCAGCCAGACCTTCGCTGACCTGAGTACCGGCCTTCATGACCAGACGCGCCGGGGTGTTGTAGTACTTGTTGGTGAAGTCGACCGACTTCTTGCGATCTTCGGTGATCGACATCGACGACAGGATCGCGTCGATCTTGCGCACTTTGAGAGCCGGGATCAGACCGTCGAACTCTTGCTCGACCCACACGCACTTGACCTTCATCTCTTCGCACAGCGCGTTGCCGATGTCGTAGTCGAAACCGACGATGCTGCCGTCCGGTGCTTTCGAAGCGAATGGAGGGTAAGCCGCTTCGATGCCGATCTTCACAGGTTTTTCGTCAGCGACGGCATTCAGCGACAGCACGGACAGTGCCAGGGCGCCAAGCAGCACAAGTTTCTTCATCTTGGGACTCCATCGGTAAAGGGCAAAAACGGCAGAGTGAGCGACAGCCCAATATGCGAATGGGTGAATCGGAAATCGGTTGCGCATCGGCGGAAATTTCCCGTTGAAACCGCAGGCGATTTCAACGTCAGCCACGATGAGCGAGTGATCGGCATTCTAACGACAGGCCCGAAGCCGATATTTCTTCAATGCGACAACTAATTACAGATGCACCGAGAAAGCGGTTTGAGCTCATTGACAGCCCTGCAATTTCATGCAAGAGCGAAAGACAGTGAACCGATACATATTGCAAGTTGCGGGCCCATTATTCGCAAACCCTTCTAATCCGGCAAGCGCAGCGTTATGTCTTATTTTTCCGCGGGGCTTTGGAGGCTCTAAAACGGCGCACCGCGTTTCCCTTCGCCCCGGTTTGGCGCGGGCGGTTACACATTGGGTTGTGGCGGGTAACAGCGGGAAAGGTCTGACGGGGGAGATCGATAATTATTGGTTGGGGTGTTGCGGTTTCCTACAGCTGACTACTGCGGTGTCTGACAGATCGCCTTCGCGAGCAGGCTCGCTCCCACATTTGAAATGCGCCCACTTCCTTGTGGGCGCGAGCCTGCTCGCGAAGAGGCCAGCCCGATCGACACAAAT
>NZ_JASCPT010000213.1:0-4914 GCF_029959775.1 Pseudomonas sp. PS01270
TTCCCACGCTCCGCGTGGGAATGCCGCCCGGGACGCTCCGCGTCCCTTCACGACGGTGACGCAGAGCGTCACTGGATGCATTCCCACGCAGAGCGTGGGAACGATCATCTGTCGCCATGGTTACGCTGAAAAACCTCCTCCCCCATCGCCGCAATCTGCCCTTCGATCAGCGCTTCAAACGGCTTGAGCAACGGCGCAAAAGTCGTCGGCGCTTCGAGGGTTTCCAGTGCCTGAACGATCGCCTCGATCGTCGATAACGCCCCCGGCCCCGGTGCCTTGCGCAAGCGATAGCGCGACACGCCGCCCTCGGTCAGGGTCACCCGTGGTAGCGCCGCCAGCAGCGGATTGAGGTGCAGCATCTTGCGTGCCTTGCGCCAGGTGCCGTCCGGGACGACCAGCAACATTGGCTGATCATTTGGCGCGTAAGCCTGCAACGGCTGCGCATCCTCAGCCGGGAACAGCAAGCGCGCCTGATAGCCCGGCCGGTTCAACAGTTTCGGCAAATCCTCGAATACCTCGCCGACAATCAGCTCGGCATTGCTCAGCCCCAGCGCCGCCAGCCGCGCGGTATTCAGCGCGTGACTGACCTCGCTCGGATGCTGCAGCACTAACACGCGCGTGCGGCTGTCGAGGTGCGGAATCAACGGGCACAGGCAGTGGGTCTGGGGGCGCAGGCAGCGCGGGCATTGGGCTCGGGACATGATGGGTTACGCCTGATTCAATTGCGCTTTGAGCAAATCGCGGAAGGTCTGGATCAGCGGCTCACGGCTGCGGCCCCTGCGCATGATCATCGAAAACGGTGCCTGATAACCGAAGGTCGCCGGCAGCAGAACGCGCAGATCACCCTTGTCGGCCCAGGCCTGCGCGTAGTGCTCCGGCAGATAACCAATGTAGGCGCCGGAGAGCACCAGAATCAGCTGCGCTTCCATACTTTCCACGGTCGCGGCGCTGTGTTTGAAACCGTGCCGGGCCAGTTCCGCCTGACTCCAGTAACCGCGCCCGACCATCCGTTGCTGGGTGATGACCTGCTCGGGAATGCGCCGCTCGTTGAACAGTGGATGGCGACTGCTGCAATACAGCCAGTGCTGCTCGCGGTACAGCGGCATGTAGACCAGACCGCTCATGCGCGTGGAAAACGCACCGATGGCCAGGTCAAGGCGATTGTCCTGCACGCCGAGTTGCAACTCATATGGACTCATCACCGACAGGTGCAAATGCACCGCCGGGTGTTCCTGACTGTAGGCACCAATGGCTTCGGCAAACGGCAAGGCCTTGTCGCTGACCGTGGAATCGATCACCCCGAGATTGAGCGTGCCGCGCAGTTCGCCCTTGAGCGCGGCGGCGTACTGTTCGAAGCCTTCAAGCTCGGCGAGCAGGCGCAGGGTTTCCTGATGGAACAGCTCGCCCTTGCTGGTCAGGCTGAAGCCACCGCGCCCGCGATGGCACAGCACCAGACCGAGCGCGGCTTCAAGCTGGCTCATGTAGGTGCTGATCGCCGAGGTCGACAGGTTGAGTTCCTGCTGCGCATTGGCAAAACCCTGATGGCGCACGACGCTGACGAAGATGCGCAACAGTTTCAGGTCGGGTAAAGCGTTGGCCATTTCTGCTCCCAAGGATCGTTCCCACGCTCTGCGTGGGAATGCAGCCCGTGACGCTCTGCGTCACTTGCGAGTACGGCTGGACGCGGAGCGTCCGTGGATGCATTCCCACGCAGAGCATGGGAACGATCAGGTGTGGAAGTCTGGCATTAGTTTAGAAAAATCTGAACTAAGTTTTTGCCCGTAGCGATTCTTCCCCGTCACTACATTTCGCATGATCGGCCCCACAGCGGCGTCCGAACCTGTGCTCCACGGCGCGCCGGCATAAATAAAACAAAGACGATGAGGCCCTACCCGTGGACAAGATTCTTCACCAACCACTGGGCGGCAATGAAATGCCGCGCTTCGGCGGCATCGCCACCATGCTCCGACTTCCCCATGTACCGACCGCTGCCGGCCTAGACGCTGCCTTCGTTGGCGTGCCGCTGGACATCGGCACTTCGCTGCGCCCCGGCACCCGCTTCGGGCCGCGCGATATCCGCACCGAATCGGTGATGATCCGCCCGTACAACATGGCCACCGGCGCCGCGCCGTTCGACTCGCTGTCGGTGGCCGACATCGGTGACGTGGCGATCAACACCTTCAACCTGCTCGACGCCGTGCGCATCATCGAAGAAGCCTACGACAACATCCTCGAGCACAACGTCATCCCGATGACGCTGGGTGGCGACCACACCATCACCCTGCCGATCCTGCGCGCGATTCATAAAAAGCACGGCAAGGTTGGCCTGGTGCACATCGATGCGCACGCTGACGTCAACGATCACATGTTCGGCGAGAAGATCGCCCACGGCACCACGTTCCGTCGTGCCGTCGAAGAAGGTCTGCTCGATTGCGATCGCGTGGTGCAGATCGGTTTGCGTGCACAGGGCTACACCGCCGACGACTTCAACTGGAGCCGCGACCAGGGTTTCCGCGTGGTGCAGGCCGAAGAGTGCTGGCACAAGTCGCTGGCGCCGCTGATGGCGGAAGTGCGCGAGAAGGTCGGTGGCGGTCCGGTGTATCTGAGTTTCGATATCGATGGCATCGACCCGGCCTGGGCGCCCGGCACCGGCACCCCGGAAATCGGCGGCCTGACCACCATTCAGGCGATCGAAATCGTCCGTGGCTGTCAGGGCCTCGACCTGATCGGTTGCGATCTGGTAGAAGTCTCGCCCGCTTACGACACCACCGGCAACACCTCGCTGC
The DNA here is from genome assembly GCF_029959775.1 of Pseudomonas sp. PS01270. Classification (NCBI taxonomy): domain Bacteria; kingdom Pseudomonadati; phylum Pseudomonadota; class Gammaproteobacteria; order Pseudomonadales; family Pseudomonadaceae; genus Pseudomonas; species Pseudomonas sp. PS01270. The sequence continues at coordinate 2,787 of NZ_JASCPT010000213.1, forward strand.
TGGCCGCCAACCTGCTGTACGAAATGCTCTGCGTACTGCCCGGCGTGGTTCATCGCTGAGGGTCGGGTCATGCACGCACGTGATCAGGTTCTGCACGCGGCCGCCGAGTTGGTCGCCGCGTTTGCCCGTAACGATCGCGAAGCTTACTTCGGGGCGTTCAGCGCCGATGCCAGCTTCGTTTTCTACACCCTCGACCAGCCATTGCTGTCGCGCGATGCCTATCAGGCGTTGTGGGACCGCTGGCGTGCCGAGGATGGATTCGAGGTGCTGTCGTGCACCTCGAGCAACGCCTTTGTCAGCCTGCAGGGTGACGTGGCGATTTTCATCCATGACGTGGCCACCGAGCTGCGCATGCAAGGGGAGCAACACTTCAGCCAGGAGCGCGAGACGATTGTTTTCAGAAGACAAGCGTCGAGCCTAGAACAACAAGGCCTATGGCTGGCCTGTCACGAACATTTGTCCGCAATGCCGGAAGGGCTGCCACCCCCTTAGCCAATGGTGACGCTCACGCACGATGAGCGCGCCTGATGATCGGAGCAGATCATGAATAACAACAACAACGAAAAAAGCCTTAGCAGCATCGAAACAAACGGGGTCGAACAGATCCCGGATCATGAGCGCGACGCCCGACCCAGCGACCTGTTTCGCTTGATCTTCGGCGGCGCCAATACGTTTGCCACCGCTGTGCTCGGCAGTTTCCCGGTGCTGTTCGGCCTGTCGTTTCAGGCCGGTGTCTGGGCGATTGTGCTGGGTGTGGTGGTCGGTGCGCTGATCCTCGCGCCGATGGGCCTGTTCGGCCCGCTCAACGGCACCAACAACGCCGTGTCTTCCGGTGCGCACTTCGGCGTGCACGGGCGGATTGTCGGGTCGTTCCTGTCGTTGCTGACGGCAATCGCGTTCTTCTCGCTGTCAGTGTGGAGCTCGGGTGATGCGCTGGTCGGCGGTGCCAAACGCCTCGTCGATTTGCCGGAAACCGACCTGACCCTGGGCCTGGCCTACGGTCTGTTCGCGCTGCTGGTGCTGACCGTGTGCATCTACGGTTTCCGCATCATGCTGTGGGTCAACCGCATCGCGGTATGGGCCGCGAGCCTGTTGTTCCTGCTCGGCATCTTCGCCTTCGCCCCCGCTTTCGACAGCCAGTACGCCGGCAGCGTGGCGCTGGGTCAGGCCGGGTTCTGGGCGGCATTCATCGGCGCTGCACTGGTGGCGATGAGCAACCCGATTTCCTTCGGTGCGTTCCTCGGCGACTGGTCGCGCTACATCCCGCGTGAGACGCCGAAGGGCCGGATCATGCTGGCGGTGATCGCCGCGCAACTGGCGACGTTGATCCCATTCCTGTTCGGCCTTGCCACCGCCACCATCGTCGCGATCAAGGCGCCGGACTACATCGCCGCGAACAACTATGTCGGCGGCTTGCTGGCCGTGTCGCCGAGCTGGTTCTTCCTGCCGGTGTGCCTGATTGCGGTGATCGGCGGCATGTCCACCGGCACCACGTCGCTGTATGGCACCGGGCTGGACATGTCCAGCGTGTTCCCGCGCGTGCTGTCCCGGGTCAAGGCGACCTTGCTGATTGGCGTGCTGTCGATCGCCTTCATCTTCATCGGCCGGTTTGCGGCGAACCTGGTGCAAAGCGTGTCGACCTTCGCCGTGCTGATCATCACCTGCACCACCCCGTGGATGGTGATCATGATCATCGGCCTGCTGGTGCGGCGCGGCTTCTACTGCCCGGATGACCTGCAAGTGTTCACTCGCGGCGAACAGGGCGGACGCTACTGGTTCAACCACGGCTGGAACTGGCGCGGTCTCGGTGCATGGATTCCGAGTGCGCTGGTCGGCCTGTGCTTCGTCAACCTGCCGGGGCAGTTCGTCGGCCCGCTGGGCGAATTGGCCGGTGGCATCGACATCAGCTTGCCGGTGACATTGGGCCTGGCGTCGGTGGTGTATCTGACGCTGCTGCGCTGGTTTCCTGAGCCTCGGGAGGTGTTCGGGCCCACGGATGTGCGCAGTGAAGCCGCAATAAAACCTCAACTGCGTCAGGCCGCCTGACACGAATCCCCTGTGGGAGCGAGCCTGCTCGCGAAGACTTCAGCACATCCAACATTGGTGTGACTGACAGACCGCCTTCGCG
>NZ_JASCPT010000214.1:0-4822 GCF_029959775.1 Pseudomonas sp. PS01270
GCGCGCGAAAGCGTCGGGTCAGTTGACGAATTTGGCGCTGATCCATCGCATTCGCGAGCAGGCTCGCTCCCTCAGTTTTTTCACCGCACCGCCAGGCATCAATCGATACCGACAAACCCTCCGGTCTGGTGTGCCCACAACCGTGCATACAAGCCACGATGGGCGAGCAGTTCGGCGTGGGTGCCGCTCTCGGCGATCTTGCCGTTTTCCAGCACCACCAGACGGTCCATGCGCGCGATGGTCGAGAGGCGGTGGGCGATGGCGATCACTGTTTTGCCCTGCATCAAGGTCTCGAGGCTTTCCTGAATCGCTGCTTCGACTTCCGAATCCAGTGCCGAGGTCGCTTCGTCCATGATCAGGATCGGCGCGTCCTTGAGCAGCACCCGCGCAATCGCGATGCGCTGGCGCTGACCGCCCGACAATTTCACCCCGCGCTCGCCGACATGCGCATCGAAACCGCTGCGGCCTTCAGCGTCGGACAGCAGTGGAATGAACTCATCGGCGCGAGCCTTGTGCACCGCCTCCCACAGTTCGGCGTCGGTGGCGTCGGGTTTGCCGTAGAGCAAGTTGTCGCGGATCGAGCGGTGCAGCAGCGAGGTGTCCTGGGTGATCATGCCGATCCGCGCGCGCAGGCTTTCCTGGCCGACGTCGGCGATGTTCTGCCCGTCGATCAGGATGCGCCCGCCCTCGACGTCGTACAGGCGCAGCAACAGGTTGACCAGGGTCGATTTGCCGGCGCCGGACGGGCCGATCAAGCCGATTTTTTCCCCCGGTTTTATCGTCAGATTGAGGTCGCCGATGATGCCTTTCTTCTTGCCGTAGTGAAAATCCACGTGCTCGAAACGCACTTCGCCCGAGGCCACGGCCAGCGGTTTGGCCTGCTCGCGGTCGGTGACGCTGACCGGTTGCGAAATGGTGCGCAGACCGTCCTGAACCATGCCGATGTTTTCGAAAATGCCGGTGACCACCCACATGATCCAGCCGGACATGTTGACGATACGAATCACCAGGCCGGTGGCCAGGGCAATCGCGCCGACGGTAATCAGCGACTGCGTCCACAGCCACAACGCCAGCGCCGTGGTGCCGACGATCAGCAGGCCGTTCATGGTAGTGATCGCCACGTCCATGCTGGTCACCACGCGACCGGCCATCTGCGCTTTGACGGTCTGTTCCTCGATCGCTTCCTTGGCGTAGTGCTGTTCGAAATTGGTGTGGGCGAACAGTTTCAGCGTGGCGATGTTGGTGTAGCCATCGACGATGCGCCCCATCAGTTTCGAGCGCGCGTCAGAGGCTTCCACCGAGCGCTCTTTCACCCGTGGCACGAAGTAATACAGCGCGCCGATGTAGGCAACGATCCAGGTCAGCAACGGGATCATCAGGCGCCAGTCGGCTTCGGCGAACAGCACCAGCGAGCTGATCGCATAGATCACCACGTGCCACAGCGCGTCGACCGCTTGCACGGCGGAATCGCGCAGCGAGTTGCCGGTCTGCATGATGCGCTGGGCGATGCGCCCGGCGAAGTCGTTCTGGAAGAAATTCAGGCTCTGCTTGAGCACGTAGCTGTGGTTCTGCCAGCGGATCATGCTGGTCATGCCCGGGCTCAGGGTCTGATGCACCAGCAGGTCGTGCAGGGCAAAGAAGATCGGTCGCAGCACCAGCGCGACCACCAGCATCCAGGTCAATTCGAGGGCGTGGTCGCTGAAGAAATTCGGGTTGGGCGTGCCTTGCGCCAGGTCGATGATGCGGCTCAGGTAGCTGAACAACGCTACTTCGATCAACGAGGCAAACAGGCCGATAACAAGCAGGGCAGCGAAACTCGGCCAGACCTGCTTCAGGTAATAGACGTAGAAGGGCCAGACGCGGTCCGGCGGGGACGCCGTCGGGGCGTCGCGGAAGATATCGATCAGTTGTTCGAAACGGCGATAGAGCATCAGATAACCGCCCGGAATCCGGGCTCTCCTTTTATCAGTGCGAGCGGCGCAGGCTCAGCCCGGCGCCGCTCGATATGCCCGGCGAAACTCAGTCGATGCGCTTGGCCGACTTGATGATCACAGGGTCGACAGGCACGTTTTGCATGCCGCTTTTGGTGGTGGTCTGCGAGTTGACGATGATGTCCACGACGTCCATGCCCTTGACCACTTTGGCGAACACCGCGTAACCGGCGTCACGGCCCGGATCGAGGAACGCGTTGTCGGCGACGTTGATGAAGAACTGGCTGGTCGCCGAATCAGGGTTGGAAGTACGCGCCATCGACAGGGTGCCACGAACGTTGTGCAGGCCATTGCTGGCCTCGTTCTTGATCGGCGCCTTGGTTTCTTTCTGTTGCATCTGCTGGGTGAAGCCGCCGCCCTGAGCCATGAAACCCGGGATCACGCGGTGGAAAATGGTGTTGTTGTAGAAGCCGCTGTCGACATATTCAAGGAAGTTCTTCGTGCTGATCGGTGCCTTGACCGGGTCCAGTTCGATTTCGATCTGGCCGTTGGTGGTGTCCAGCAGCACGTGGGGCGCCTTGGCCGGGGTAGCAGCCATCAGGTTGGCGGCAAACAGTACGGAGCCGGCGGCGAGGGCGAGTTTTTTCAGCATGGGTCAGTGATCCTGAGAGTGAAGGTCGGCTGTGGCGAGAAAATCCAGCAGCGTGTGATTGAAGCGTTCGGGTTGATCGAGCGGGGTGGCATGGCGCGAGTCGTCAATGACCACCAGCCGCGCATCCGGCAGCAGTTTTACATAGGTTTCCTTTAACGCCACCGGTGTGTAGTCACGGTCGGCGCTGATGACGAGCGTTGGACAGGACACCCGGGAAAGTCGTTCCTGAACGCCCCAGCCCACGATCGCATCGAAGCTGGCGAGATAAGCACGTTTGTCGTTTTTTGCCCAGCGTTCGGCCATTTTCCGTCGCAGATCGGCCTGTTCCGGCTTGGGGAAAAGTTTGCTGCCGAGGGCTTTGCCGATGGTTTCCAGGCTGAGCAGGCGCATCAGGCTCCAGCGTTTGAACCACTGCCAATAATCATCGCGGCTGCGCAATTTGACCTGTGGCGCGCTATTGACGATGGTCAGGCTCTTGAGCGCTTGCGGCTGATCGACAGCCAGCTGAAAACCGATCATCCCGCCCATCGACAGCCCGACATAGTGCACCGGGCCGAGGCGCAGGTGCTCGATCAAGGCCAGCAGGTCGACGCTGAACCCGGCGATGCTGTAGCGCTCGCGGGGTTTGTCCGAGTGCCCGTGGCCGCGAATGTCCGGGACGATTACCCGGTAGTGCGCGGCCAGCGCGGGGATCTGCATTTCCCAGTCCAGGGTGCTCGAGCCGAGCCCGTGAACCAGCAGCAACGGCGCACCGTGGCCATATTCCTCGTAGTGCAGGTTGCAACCTTCGTGCTCGAAATACGCCATCGGTGAACTCCGTGTCAGGCTTGTTCAGGTGCGGCAAACGGTGCGTCCAGCGGCAAGGTGTCGAAGGTGCGCAGCAGTTCGATGAGGATCTGCGTGGCCGGGCCCAGGGGTTTGTCCTTGTTCGAATACAGATAGAAGCTCGAATTGCGGCTGCCGCCCCGATCCAACGGTAGCAGCTTGAGCGAACCATCCTTCAATTCGCGGTCGATCATGTGCCGAGGTAGCCAGGCAAATCCCAGGCCGCTGCTGACAAAGGTCGCGGCGGTGGCGAGGCTGCCGACGGTCCAGCGCTGCTCGGCGCCGAGCCAGCCGACATCGCGCGGCTGCTGGCGGCCGGAGTCGCGGATCACCACTTGCATCTGGGTTTCCAGATCCTGAAAGCTCAGCTCGCGGTTGAGCCGATGCAGCGGATGATCAGGATGGGCAACGGCGACGAACTCGACATCACTCAATTCCGCACCCAGGTAGCCGGGAATGCTCAGTCCGGTGATTGCCAGGTCCGCCACGCCTTCGAGCAGCACTTCCTCGACCCCCGACAACACTTCCTCGCGCAGACGCACGCGACAGCCGCGACTCTGCGGCATGAACGCGGTCAGGGCGCGGACGATCCGCGCGCTCGGGTAGGCGGCGTCGACCACCAGCCGCACTTCCGCTTCCCAGCCTTGCTCCATGTGATGGGCAAGGTCTTCGAGTTGGCTGGCCTGTTTGACCAATTGCCGCGAACGGCGCAGCAATACGCCGCCGGCTTCGGTGAGCACAGCTTTTCGCCCGTCGATGCGCAGCAATGGCACGCCGAGCTGATCCTGCATGCGGGCGACGGTGTAGCTCACCGACGATTGCGAACGGTGCAGGGCCTCGGCGGCCTGGGCGAATCCGCCGTGGTCGACCACGGCCTGCAACGTTCGCCATTGATCAAGGGTCACGCGGGGCGCTTTCATCAATAGCTCCTCTTGTCCTAAGCTGGCCGTCCCTCATGGAGACTGCCGAATGAAAAAATTCTGTTGTGTGGTGCTGGCGCTGCTGCCGTTGACCGCGTTTGCCTATCCGATCGACGTGCAAAAGGATCTCAACGGCATGAAGATCGACTACGAGACTTACGACACGGACAACGACATCGGCTCGATCCGCGTGGCCAACTACGGTGATGTCGATGCGACCTGCCGTGCGGTGTTCAGCAACGGCCCGGAAGCACCACGCACGCGCAGCATCGATGTGCCGGCCGGCAAGCATAAAAACGCCACGGCCAAGTTCACCCGCGAGATCATCAAGCTGCGCATCAAACTGACCTGCACCCCGAAATAACGCTATTTCCCTGTGGAGCGAGCCTGCTCGCGAAGACGGAGTGTCATCCAGAGATGATGTGACTGACATTCCGCTTTCGCGAGCAGGCTCGCTCCCACAGGGGATATGGGTCTAGCTTATTAACGAATTT